>NZ_JBRBUA010000102.1:0-8673 GCF_052826345.1 Brevirhabdus sp.
CCGGAGGCGATCAGGATCGTCTCGCCCACCAGCACCGGCTCGGGCAGCGCGTCATGGGTGTGGCCGGTCAGAATCACGTCGATGCCCGGCACCCGCGCGGCCATCTGGCGATCCACGTCGAAGCCGTTGTGCGACAGCAGCACCACCAGATCGGCACCCGCCTCGCGAACCTCGGCCACGACGGACGCCATGCGCTCCTCTCGGACACCGAAGGACAGGCCGGGAAACAGCCAGCCGGGGTTCGCAATGGGCATGTAGGGGAAGGCCTGCCCGATCACGGCGATCTTGGCGCCGCCGCGCTCGAACATCTTGTAGGGTTCATAGGCGGGCTCATCCCATTCGGCGTCGAAGATGTTCGCGCCGAGGAAGGGGAAATCGAGATGCTCCTCGATCAGCTGGTTCACCCGTTCGGTGCCGAGGGTGAATTCCCAGTGGCTGGTCATCGCGTCGGGCTTGAGCTGGTTGAACACGTTGACCATGTCCATGCCCTTGGTCTTCTGCGCGGTGAACGACCCCTGCCAGGTGTCGCCGCCATCGAGCAGCAGCGCCTCGGGGCGCTCGGCGCGAATCGCGTTGATCACGGTCGCGGCGCGGTCCATGCCGCCCATCTTGCCGTAGGCGCGGGCCAGTGCCACGAAATCCTGGTCGGTGAGGGCATAGGCCCAGGGCGTCCCGGGCTCGATGTCGAAAAGGTCGAGGAACGCCTTGCCGGTCACATGCGGCGGCATACCGACGACCGCGCCGACGCCGAGGTTGATCTCGGGCTCGCGGAAGTAGATCGGCTTCAGCTGCGCATGGACGTCGGTGATATGAATCAGCGTCACGTTGCCCAGCGGGTCGAATTCTAGCAGCTGGTCCTGCGTCAGAACCTGTTGCGCGGCCAGTTTGGCCCAGTTGCCGACGCCCGAAGCACCGTAGAGGGCAGAGGCGGCCACGGTCGCCTGAAGAAAGTCACGGCGCGAAATCATATGCGCAGTCTCCGATTTGAACTCGTCAACAGCCAACGCGGCGGGGAAAACCCCGGTGCTGGCAGATCGGCGATGTGGGGTGTGGGGTGTGGGTAAAAAATGCCGCGCCCCGCAGTCAGGGGGCGCGGCGGATACTGTTCGAAAGCGATCAGTTGCGGACCGAAGGCGTTTCCACCGACAGGCCGTTGCCGCGCGAGGCCACGTAAAGTTCCAGCGCCTTGAACTCGTCGGAGCCTTCCTTGTAAGGCTCGGCCCGGACGTTTCTCATGCAGCCCTTGAACCGCCCCTGAACGGTGTTGATCTTGGCATTCTTCAACCGATAGGTGGGAAAGCCGTTGATCTGCCCCTGGCTCAGGTGATCCGCGCGGATCATCGTGTCGTAGTTGTCCTCGTGACAGTTGGCACAGGAAAGATCCAGCTGGCCCACACGGGTGTAGTACAGCTCCTTGCCCTTTTCCCAGAACGGCTTGGCCGGACCGTCGATCGACACGTTCACCGGCATGCCGCGCGACTGAAGCCCGATCAGCGCCGTCATCGCGGACATTTCGGTGCCCGACCACTTCCAGGGCTCGGCGCCCATGTAATCGGTCCGCATCCGGTTCACGACCTCGGTCAGGGTTTCCAGTTTCCCGTCCGCGTTGACGCGCGGCATGGAGGCCTGGAGACCTTTGAACTCGGACACGTCCTCATGGCAGGAGGCGCAGGATTTACCCTCGGTCCCGTCCACTTTGGAATACATGTCGATCGCGCTGTCGATGAACACGAAGGCCGGGTTCTCGAAGTCGTCGAGCTGCAATTGCTGCGTCTCGTCGGAGCGGAAAACCCAGCCCGAGTAGATCTCGGACAGGTTGTCCAGATAGGCCGGGGCCTCTGTCTTGGTGACAAAGGTTTCGCCGTCGATTTCCAGCACGGCATCTTCGTTGGCCGCGGCTGCGCCCGCCACGGCGACGGATACGGCAGCGGCCAAAGTGGTAAACATGGTCAATTTCATGCGGCAGTCCTCCCTTAGATGCCGGTCTTGGATGCCGGCCGGTATCAGTTTAACCGACTTTGACTTCCTCAGTCTTGTCATAAACCGAGCCGTCGTCGTCGTACCAGGTGAACTTGAACGCGCCGGTTTCGGGCACCTTGGCCTCGAACTCGAAATAGGGGTTGGTCGAGATCGCGGGCTCGAGCTTGACGTCGATGACGTTCTGCTCGTTGAAATCGCAGGTGAAGCGATTGATGATCGAGCGAGGGATGATCTTTCCGTCGCTGTCCTTGCGCTGGCCCGATTCCATCTTGTGCGAAATCAGGGTCTTGATCGTGATGACCTCTCCGGCATCGGCCTTGGAGGGTACTTTCACGCGGGGTTTGACGCCTTTTGCCATTCTTTCTTTCCTTATCCTGTGCCTTAGCCGCCGCAGCCGCCAATGGTGACCTTCACGGTCTTCGTTGCCTTCTGGAAGCTGCCATCAGCCATTTCCGCCAGCGCGACCACGTCCTGCGTGGTGGCCAGACGAATGCGGGTCGAGGCGCCGTGGGAGCCCGCCAGAGGGCCGAATTTGATGGTGGCGACTTCGGGGCTGGGGTTGCCCAGTGCCAGGAAGGTCACGGCCACCGCGCCGGGTGCGTTGACCGAAATCGGAACCGTGTTGCCGTTTTCCGCGATCTCGGGAGCGGTCAGCTCCAGATCGCCGCCTTCGACGGCTTCCTTGCCGCCGGTGATCTTTGCGATCGCATCGTCGACAGCCGCATGTGCGGGCATCAGACCCAGTCCGAAGACTGCGGCAGTTGCGGCCCCGAAAGCCAGCGTTTCACGCCGTGTAAGTGTCATCTTTTCTCCTCTCAGCCCAGACAGGGCTTAGTTAGCCTTCAATGTCATAAGGTAGGCGACCACATCCTCGACCTGCTGTGCGGTCAGGATCGACTTTCCCTCGAAGCTTTTCAGCGGACGATTATAGCCGCTATCGATGTAGAACGCGGGCATGATCGTGTCGGGGAACATCTGCTTGGCGTTCGTCACGATCCCGCGCAGCTCCGCCTCCGACCAGCGCTCCGCAACGCCGTCGAGCGGGGGCCCGACCTCGCCGTGGAACTGCTGCTCCGTGATTTCCGAGTTCATGTGGCAGGCAAGGCAGTTGCCCTGCTTGCGGTTGATGAAAACCTTGCGTCCGGCGGCAGGATCGCCCGGCGCGCCAGTCAGCGACTGATCGACCGCGCCGCCGTCGAAGACAACATCAGACGGCGCCACATCAGCCGCGTAGGCGCTTCCCGCGCCCATCGCCAGCACTGCCAGTCCCAGCAGAACTTGCTTCATCTAGAATCCTCCCGTTTTCGCTCTTTTGCCCGATGCTATCCCAGTGATGACAAATCGCGCAACAATGAATTACGATTTTTGAATATATTGGAGATTCCGCATTTACGACGCGGCCCGCTATTTCGACGCTTTCGCCTTGCGCTCGACGATCATCCTGGCGTGGTAACGCTGGAAATCCTCCTCGCCCTCAAGCAGATACCGTTTCTCCGCCACCCAGGTCAGCATGTCCAGCGTCGTGCCGGGACCGAAGGCGCCCGGCATCATCGCCACCGCGGCCTGCGCCGCGGTTTCGCCTTCGGGCACCTCCTCGGGCATGAAAAGGATGGTCGGTGTGAACAGCAACCCCCACTTGCGCGAGATCTTCTTTTCCGGCGCGGTCTGGCCATCGAAATCGGTGACCTCGGTTTCGCCGTGCAGGTTGAGCTGCACGACAAAGAAATTGTCCTCGATCATCTTGGTGATCTCGGGGCGGGGGAAGACCTCTTCGTGCATCTGCTTGCAGTAGATGCAGCCGCGCTGCTCGAACAGCAGCATCAGGCGCTTGCCCTCGGACCGGGCCTCGGCCAGATCGTCGGGCAGGTTCTTGAACGTGTCGCGCATCCAGCTGGTCTTGTGCAACCCGTCGCCGCCCATCACGGCCTGCTCCGCCCCGGCCGCGAACGGCAGCCAGAGCGCGGTAATCAATATGGTGAAAAAAGATCCAAACTTCATGTCAAACCCTCCTGACGCGATCCGCCAAATCAGCCGATCGTCTGAAACCAAGGCATCCAGTCCAGCATGGCCTGGGCAATATAGTTCACGGTATTCGTCGCGATCAGAATCGCAAACAGGATAAGCATCCCGCCCATGATCTTTTCCATGTGCCGCAGCTTGCTGCGGTGGCGCTGCAACCAGCGCAGGAACGGCTTGGCGAAAAGGGCCGCCAGGATGAAAGGCGCCGTCATCCCCAGACCGTAGATCGACAAAAGCAGCCCGCCCTGCCAGATGCTGCCCATGCCGCCCGCGATCATCAGGATCGCGGCCAGCGCGGGGCCGACGCAGGGCGTCCAGCCGAATCCGAAGGCAAGCCCCATCAGATAGGCGCCCACCGCGGTCGTCGGCTCCGCCTTGCTTTCCATCCGCGCCTCCCGGTAGAGGAACGGCACGCGAATCACCCCCAGGAAATGCAGGCCGAAGACGAAAAGAATCGCGGCCGCGACCCAGGCAAGCTGATCCATGTAGACCCGCACCGCCTGCCCCAGCGCGGTCGCGCTCATCCCGAGGATCACGAAAACGGTGGTAACGCCGAGCGCAAAGAAAATTGATGAGGTGATCAGACGGCCCCGTGCCCCCGGGGCGATCGCGCCGTCCTGTTGCAGCTGGCTCATCGACAGACCGGCCATATAACTAAGGTAAAATGGCACCATCGGCAAAACACAGGGCGACAGGAAGGAAACCAGCCCCGCGAGCAGCGCACCACCATAGGTAATATCGAACATGATTTCTCCCGCCTTGCGAAGCACAATGCGACATATTACATTTTTTCTATATGATGAGTCATGTCCTGTAATCTCGGAGTCGTCAATGTCGACACTATTCAAACGGATCACCTTCGGCACCGCCACGGCGCTGGCGCTCGCCTCGTCAGCGATGGCCGCGGACACGAAGCTCGTGATGTTCGAGGAAGACGGCTGCATCTGGTGCGAGCGCTGGAACGCCGAGATCGGGCCGATTTATCCCAAGACCGACGAGGGAAAGCGTGCGCCGCTGGAACGGATCGACGTCAAGGACGCCGAGAAGGCGCCCTACAAGCTGACAGCGAAGCCTTTCTTTACGCCCACATTCGTATTAATAGAGGATGGAGCGGAAGTGGATCGGATCGAAGGCTACCCCGGGCAGGATTTCTTCTGGGCGATGCTGGGCAAGATGATCGGCGAGCTTCCCGCCCCTGACGAGGGGGGCACCGACAGCGGCGGATCCTGATCCCCGCGCGCGCAGAACGAGGACGTACATGCCATGAGCGATACAGCCGTTCCCGGTGGCTCGTCATTCGGCCTGAGGGGGTCTATACTGCCGTCAAGATCAAAGCGGCGGCAGGAGAGCCCGATGATGACGCAGCCCGCACGGACCGAAGCGGCGGTACCCTCCGGGGGCCATGCGGTCGACCCGGCGGAAATGATCGAAAGCTCTCAGGCGGCGTCCAATTTCCTCAAGGCACTCGCGCATGAAAACCGCCTGATGATCCTGTGTCATCTGACCACAGGCGAAAAAAGCGTGACCGAGCTGGAAACGCTTCTGTCGTCACGGCAGGCGGCGGTAAGCCAGCAACTGGCACGCTTGCGCATGGAAGGGCTGGTCAGCCATCGGCGCGATGGCAAGACCATCTACTATTCGATCAAGGACCCGCGGGCGCAGCAGATGATCGACCTGGTATTCGATCTTTTTTGTGCCGCCCCCAAAGACCACTGACATAGCGGACCGACAGCGGAAAGCGGTCGGCCCGGCGGGCCGGGCGTCTTTTCGCAACAGACGGCACCCCGCCCGATAACCCGCAGACCCCGGCGCAGCCATGCCGGACGGAAGGAGCGAGCGATTGGAACACCTGCACGCAGGGACATTGTCGGCACTCGTCGGTCTTTCGACCGGCATCGTGCTGGGGCTCGCGGCGCGTCTGGGCAGCTTCTGCACGCTCGGCGCCATCGAATCCGCGATCTACGGTGACGATCAGCGGCGCATCCGCATGTGGGGGATGGTGCTGGGCACGGCGATCCTGGCGATCTATGCGCTCAGCGCGGCGGGGCTGCTCGACATCAGCCAGACGCTTTACCACCAGGTCGAATGGAACCCGCTGGCCAGCATCATCGGCGGCGGCGTCTTCGGCTTCGGCATGGCGCTGGCGGGCAACTGCGGCTTCGGCGCGCTGACCCGTTTCGGCGGCGGGGACATCCGCGCGATGGTGGTGGTGGTGGTGATCGGGATCGCGGGGTTCGTCACGCTGAACGGCCCGCTGTCGGGATTGCGCGTGGCGCTGTTCCCGCCCATGCCCGCCTCCGGCCCGCAGGGGGTGGCGCATCTGCTGAACGAACGCCTCGATATTCCGCTTTTCGCCACCGCGGCCGTGATCGCCACCGCGTTGATCGGCTGGGCCCTGTCGCATCGCGCCTTCCGCGCGTCGCACGGCCAGATCGGATGGGCCATTGCCGCAGGACTTGCCGTGGCCGGCGCATTCTGGGGCACGTTCGAGGTATCGCTTGCCAGTTTCGGTGCGGTGCCGGTCGACGGTCACAGCTTCATCGCGCCGCTGGGACGCACGCTGATCTATCTGATGACCTCGTCGGCCGGCGGGCTGAGCTTTCCCGTGGGCTCGGTCACCGGCATCATGCTGGGCGCGTTCATCGGCTCCTTCATCAAGCGCGAATTCCGCTGGGAAGCCTGCGAGGACCCGCGAGAGCTGGGCCGGCAGCTGACCGGCGCGGTGCTGATGGGCATTGGCGGCGTCGTCGCGCTGGGATGTTCCATCGGCCAGGGGGTCAGCGCGTTTTCGACGCTGGCCTTTTCCGGTCCGGTCACGCTGGCCGCGATCGTGGCGGGGGCGGTCTTCGGGCTGCGCAACCTGCTGGCGGGGTTTCAGCCCGAATAACTCGGCCAACCAACTTGGTCGGCTAACCTGGCCCCGATAACTTCGCGCGGCGCGGCTGTCGCGCGCCTGCGCCCGCATCGTGCCTCTTCAACCTTCTTCCGGCACGGGGCGAGACCCCGCACCGAAGATCCTCGCCTCAGCGCAGCGCCTCGCGCGCGATCTGGCGGGCCAGCGACTGCACCACCTGACCGCGCGCCGCGGCGATGCCCGCGGCACCCGCCTCGGGCGCGAAGGGCGCGGTCAGCTTGAACCCGCCGGAGCGATCACGCCGCCCGTCGGGGCTGGCGACGAAATACTGGCCAGAAAAACGGAAGATGTTGCCGCGCCCGGCGACCATCTCGTCCACACGCACCTCAAGCCGCACATCGGCCAGTTCCTCGAACGGCCAGGGCTCGGTCGCGGCGCGGGCGCCGGTGATTTCCCCCAGATCGCGCGCCAGCGCCAGGGTGACGGCGCGCGTCGGATCGTCCGCCCACAGCAGCACCGCGTCGCTGGCCAGCGCGCCCTCGGGGGTTTCGACGTAGATCTCCTCCAGCGCGGCATAGGTGGGCAAGGTCACCTCGCGCACCTCGACCGAGCGCACGCCGACCTTGACGCGTTCGGCCACCGCGGTTTGCGGCACCGCATAGCGCAGGATCGGATCGCTGCCGCAGGCCGTCAGCAGCAGCAGGGCGGGAAGGGTCAGAAAACGGGTCATCTCAGCGTCCAGTCAAAAGGGAGTTCGGCCGCCGCTCGATCGCGCGCGCCAGTGATTCAACAGCTTTCGCGGCCTTTTGCAGATCGCGCATCGCCTGTCGGGTTTCATAGTTCAGCTTGGACTTCTCGTCGAAGCCCCCCAGCGTCGTCTGCGCCTGGGTCAGCGTCGCATTCAGCCGCTTTACCACCGACGGCAGCTGATCGGCGGCGCCCGCGATCGAATTGGCCGCCTGACGCGCGGAGGCCAGCGTGGCGTTGGCATTGGCGACGGTACCGCCCTCGCGCAACTCGCGCAGGACGAGATCCACCTGCGACAGCGCCGCGTTCAACGACGCGGGCAGCTCGGTGGCGCCCTCGGCGCCGACAAGCTGCTGCGCGCTGTCCATGAAGGCGGTGACCTCTTCGATCAACCTGTCCAGCGGCAGCGCCTCGACCCGGCCCGACAGCGACGTCAGGTTCTGGATCAGCGTGGGCAGATCGTTGCTCGCCTCGCTTATGTTGGCCGCCGCGACACCCGCGGATTCGACCGCCGCGACAAGCTTGCTGACGCCATCCTGCTTTTGCACCTCGGCCAGCAGCGCGCGGATGTCCTGAAGCGTGGAATTGATCTGCGCGGGCAGCTGCGTCGCGCCGTCGGTGCCGATCAGCTTGTCGGCGCTGTCGACCAGCGTGGTGACGCGGGCGATCAGATCCTCGACCGGCAGATCGCGCGCCTTGCGCGACAGATCCGACAGATCCCCCGACAGCACCGACAGCTTGGCCATCAGCGGCGGCACATCGAGCGTGGCAAGCTGGTCGATGGATGTCGCGGCCCTGCCCGCGGCCTCGGCGGCGCCCGCCAGCTTGGCGACCGCCTGCTGCTTTCCGGCCTCCGCCAACAGGGCGCTGACGCCTTGGAGCGCGGTGCTGATGTCGGCGGGCAAACGCTCTGCGCCATCGGCGGACAGGATGCGCTCGGCGCTGGCCGACAGGCTGTTGATCTGCGCGACAAGCTGCTCCAGCGGCAGGTTGTTGGCCTTGCTGGACAGGCTCGTGACGCCGACGGCCAGATCCGACAGATCCGACAGCAGCGGCGGCAGATCCTCGCCCGC
>NZ_JBRBUA010000103.1:0-8120 GCF_052826345.1 Brevirhabdus sp.
CGTCGTGCAGGAGCCGTTGGAGATCATGCGCTCGCCCGATTTCATCGCGTGGTGGTTGACGCCGTAAACCACGGTGCGGTCGACGTTGCTCGCGGGGGCGGAAATCAGCACGGATTTGGCGCCGCGGTCCAGATGCACGGCCGACTTGACGCCGTCGTTGAACTTGCCGGTGCATTCCAGCACCACATCCACCCCGGACCAGTCGAGTTCGGCCGGGTCGTAGGTCGAAGACACCTGCATCGGCCCGCGGCCCAGATCCATCGTGTCGCCGGACACCCGCACCTCGCCGCCGAACCGCCCGTGCACGCTGTCATAGCGCAGCAGATGGGCGTTGGTCTCGATCGGGCCGGTGGCGTTGATCTTGACCACCTGAACGTCGTTGCGACCGCTCTCGGCGATATGCGCCAGCGTGCAGCGTCCGATTCTGCCAAAGCCGTTGATGCCAAGGGTGATGGTCATTTGCGTTCTCCTGATAGCAGCGGTACGGATCGGACGGGCAGCATCACGCGCGCGCGCGTCGCGTTTCCGCGTCGTCTAGCAGGCAAGTAATCCGACCCCAAGGAAAAAACAGTTCCTCGCCAATATGTTAGCGTTAAACTTGGGCGAGTCGGCGTGGTTAGCGCAAACAAGCGGCGCGATCGCGCGCGGGGCATCATATTCTCAGCGGAAAGGTTCGCAGATGACACGAGGGCATTTCGACGATGGCGCGCTGCTGGCGGCGCGCCTGCTACTCGCCGGTCTGTTCCTGGGCGGCGCGGTGCAGAAAGCCGTCGACCCGGCCCCGGCGATGGCGCTGCTCGCGATGCGCGGCATGCCGGAATTTCTGGTCTGGCCCGCGCTGGCGTTCAACGCGTTGGCCGGCACGGCGCTGGTGCTGGGGGTGTGGACACGGCCCGTTGCCCTGGCGCTCGCCGGATATGCGGCATTTACCAGCATCTTCCACTTTCAGCCCGCCGATCCCTGGCAAATGACGATCTTCGTCAAGAATTGGGCGATCGCAGGCGGGTTGCTGGCGCTGGCGGTGGCGGGGGCGGGGCGCCTTGCCTGGCGCGGGGGGCGCTGAGGGCGCACAGGAAAAAGGCAGGCCCCGCGGTGACGAAGACCTGCCTCTTCTTGGCGAAAATACTCAATTCAGCGGGCTGTGGACCCGCTGCCTGCGCCTAGATCAGCGCGCGCACGGCCGCCGCGACGGCATCGGCAGTAATGCCGAATTCTTCGAACAGACGCTCCGCCGGGGCAGAGGCCCCGAAGCGGTCCATGCCGACGAAATCGCATTTGGCGGATTTGCCGCGTTCGCCCATCAGGAAACGGTCCCAGCCCATGCGCACGCCCGCCTCGACGGCGACGCGGACGGGCCCGGCGGGCAGCACGCGCTTGCGGTAGGCCTCGTCCTGGGCGAGGAACAGCTCCTGGCTGGGGAAGGACACGACGCGCGTCCCGATGCCGTCGGCCTGCAACTGCTCGCGCGCGGCCAGCGCGATTTCCACCTCGGACCCGCTTGCCAGCAGGATCGCCATACGCTTGCCGTCGGCGTCCGCCAGCACATAGGCGCCCTGCGCGGTCAGGTTCTTGGACTTGTGCTCGGTCCTGACGGTGGGCAGGTTCTGGCGTGACAGCGCCAGGACGCTCGGCGTTGCCTGCGACTGCAGCGCCAGTTCCCAGGCTTCTGCCGTCTCGACGGTGTCGGCGGGGCGGAACACGTTGAGGTTGGGCGTCGCGCGCAGCATCGCCAGGTGCTCGACGGGTTGATGCGTCGGGCCGTCCTCGCCCAGTCCGATGCTGTCATGCGTCATCACATAGGTCACCGGCGCGCGCATCAGCGCCGACAGGCGGACCGCCGGACGGGCATAGTCGGTGAAGCACATGAAGGTGCCGCCGTAGGGCTTCACCCCGCCATGCAGCGCCATGCCGTTCATCGCGGCCGCCATGCCATGTTCACGGATGCCGTAGTGCAGGTAACGCCCCTTGCGGTTGTCGATATCGTGAATGCCCAGATCGGCGGTCTTGGTGTTGTTCGAGCCGGTCAGGTCGGCCGATCCGCCGAAGGTTTCCTGCATGATCGGGTTGATCACCTCCAGCACCATCTCGGAGGATTTGCGGGTCGCGACCTTGGGGGCGGAGGCCGAAATCTGCTTTTTCAGCGCGCGCACGGTCGAGACCAGTTTCTTGGCGGGCGCCCCCGACATGATGCGCTCGAACTCCGCCTGCCTGGTGGCCGACAGCGCGCCGAGACGCTGTTGCCAGTCCGCGCGCGCCTGCGCGCCGCGTTTGCCGATCGCCTCCCACTCGGATTTGACGTCCGCGGGCACTTCGAACGGGCCGGTGGTCCAGCCGTAGGCCTCCTTGGTGTCGCGCACCAGTTGCACATCCGTCAGCGCGCCGTGCCCCTTGGCCGTGTCCTGCGCCGAGGACCCCAGCGCGATATGCGTGGTGCAGGCGATCATCGACGGCGTGTCGGTGGCCTTGGCGGCCGTGATGGCGCGGTCGATATCCTCGGGATCGTGGCCGTCGCAGGAAAACACCGACCAGCCGGAGGCTTCGAACCGCTTCAGCTGGTCGGTGCCGTCCGACAGGGCCACCTTGCCGTCGATGGTGATGCCGTTGTTGTCCCACAGCACGATCAGCTTCGACAGCTTCTGCCGCCCGGCCAGCGCGATCGCTTCCTGGCTGACGCCTTCCATCAGGCAGCCGTCGCCGGCGATGACATAAGTGTGGTGATCGACGATCTTCTTGCTCCATTGGGCGCGCTGCACCTCTTCGGCCAGCGCGAAGCCCACGGAATTGGCCAGCCCCTGGCCCAGCGGGCCGGTCGTCGTCTCCACCGCTTTCACCAGGAAATTCTCCGGGTGGCCCGCGGTCTTGTACCCCCATTGGCGGAAGTTCTTGATCTGGTCGAGTGTGATTTCCGCGTCGCCCATCAGGTAGAGCAACGAATAGATCAGCATCGAGCCGTGGCCGGCCGACAGGATGAAGCGGTCGCGGTCCGGCCATTCGGGGGCTGCCACGTCGAATTTCATGTGCTTCTCGAACAGCACGGTCGCGACATCCGCCATGCCCATCGGCATGCCCGAATGCCCGGAATTCGCGGCCTGAACGGCATCCAGCGTCAGCGCGCGGATGGCGGCGGCCTTGTTCCAGTGGGCGGGGTGTTTTTCACGCAGTGCAGCTATATCCACGGCCGGTATCCTTGATTTTCAGGATTTGTCATCTGAAGGCGTGATAGCAGCACCACCCCGAAGTGCAAGCGCAGCAGGAGCCGCGCCGCCTAAGCGGCGGAAAGAGGGGCGCATTTCCCCGCCCCATTCGTTAAAATCGCTTGCAGACCCGGGTGTTGATTCGCCAGAACCGTAACAACCCGACCCGAAACAGGCGGGATGCGACACAGAGGAGAGCCGAGTGATGGCCGACATCAGCGATCTCGAAAAACGGATTAACGCGGCGTTGGATCGCATCGGGCAGGGGCTCGAGGCGATCGCGCAGGCGCCGGGCGACGACGATGCCGCCCTCCGGCAGGAGGCCGAGACCGAGGCGCGCGCCGCCGAAGAGGCCGCGCAGGCGCAAATCGACGCCGCCCGCCAGGAGGTGGAGGATCTGCGCCGCGCCCTCGACGAGGAGCGCGCGGCGCTGGAGCAGGAGCGCGCGGCCCGCGCCCGCCTGTCGGAAGAACTGGCCGCCGCCCGCGACCGGCGCGACAGCGCACCGCCCGCCGCCCAGGCGCAGCTGGAACGCATGCGCGACCAGCTGGCGCAGACCGAATGGCAGATGGAAGGTATGCGCGCGGCCAATGACAAGCTGCGCGAGAACAACCGCAAGCTGCGCGAAATCAACGCGACCATGGTGGGCGATCCGCAGCTGATCAACGTCGCGATGACGGCGGAGCTGGAATCGCTGCGCAGCACCCGCGACGCGGATGTCGCGGAAATGGATGCGATCCTGTCGGAGCTGAAACCGCTGGTTGGAGGAGCGTGACATGACCGAGGTTGTGGTGAACATCGGAGGGCGCTCGTTCGAGGTCGCCTGCCAGGCCGGAGAAGAACATTACCTGCAATCGGCCGCCTCCCTGCTCGATGCCGAGGCAGAGGCGATCCTGTCGCAGATCGGTCGGCTGCCGGAAAACCGGATGCTGCTCATGGCGGGGCTGATGCTGGCCGACAAGACAGCGGGCGTCTCGGAAGAGCTGGCGCGGCTGAAAAAGTCGCTGGGCGAGGCGCAGGCGCGCATCGCGGAGCTGCAATCCGCGCCGCAGCCCGAACCGCAGACGATCCAGGTGCCGGTCATTCCGCCGGAGTTGCACGAAAGCATGGCCGAGATCGCCGCGCGGGCGGAATCCCTGGCCGATCAGATCGCCGAACGGACGGCCGCCGAATAGGCGGCCTGTCCCCGGTGGGCCACGATCCGCGTGGCGATCAGCCGTTGGCTTCGCGGATCTTGTCGGCGGCGTCCTTGTCGTAGGACAGGTTATGCTGGTCGAACATCTGGTCCAGCTCGCCCGACAGGGTCATCTCGGTGATGATGTCGCACCCGCCGACGAACTCTCCCTTGACGTAGAGCTGCGGAATGGTGGGCCAGTCGGAATATTCCTTGATCCCCTGGCGCAGCTCCTCGTCGGTCAGGACGTTCACGTCCTGATACTCGACGCCCATGTAATTCAGCACACCGGCCACGCGGCTGGAAAAGCCGCATTGCGGCATCGCCTTGGTGCCCTTCATGAACAGCACGACATCGTGGGTGCTGACGGTATCCTTGATGCGGGAAGTGGCATCGCTCATTGAAAGTTACCTCTCTTTGGACGGGGCAACGGCCCCGTGCAGGTCGTTGTGGATCGCGTCTGACGGGGATGAGATGGTCGGGGAACCTGCGCAGCCCGGTCATCGCGCAGGGGGACCGCGATGCGCAGACGCGCGGCGTCGGTTCGTTGGCGGGATCGCGCGACAGCGGCGACATGCGCGATCATCGCGGCACCGGCGACAAGAAGGAGCACGCTCATTCCGGCGACCTCGTGGTCAGGGCGAGGGCGTGCAAGTCGCCGTTCGACCCGTCCATCCGCCCTTTCAGCGCGGCGTAGACGGCGCGCTGCTGCTGGACCCGGTTCTTGCCCCGAAAGCTTTCGTCGATCACTTCGGCGGCGTAATGGTTTCCGTCCCCCGCGAGATCGGTGATCGTGATTGTCGCGTCGGGAAAACTTTCGCGGATCAGGTCTTCGATATCGCGCGCTTGCATCGGCATTGGCAGCATCCTTTGGTCATTGCCAAAGATGTAGTTCGCACGGCGCCACGGTGCAAGCCGATGCGGGCCGATCAGGCGCGGCCCGCATCGCGGTTCTCAGCCGCCCTTCAACCGCCGTTCAAGTCCTGCCCGGGCAGGTGACGGCGGCTGACCCCGGAATGGGGACGGGCGCGATCGTCAGGACTTGGCCTCGCCGGTCGGCGCGACCTCTCCGTCGAAGCTGACGGTGCCGACCATGCCCGACTGATAGTGTCCGGGCACGTTGCAGGCGAATTCCAGCGACTCGGTCTTGGCGAAGGTCCAGGTGAATTCCGCCGTTTCGCCGGGCTCGAGCAGGATGGAGTTCGGGTCCGCGTGGCCTTTGCCCTTGGGCTTTTTCTCCATCGACATCATGCCGCTGTCGAGCATTTCCATCATCTCGTCCTGGTGGGCCTGGTGCATCTTGGGGGTGCCCACGTTGAATTCGTGCAGGAATTCCCCGTCGTTGCTCAGGCGGAAGGTGATGGTTTCCCCGTCCCGTACGCTCAGCTGATCGAGCGAATAGGCATTGTCTGTCAAGGACACGTCGATGACGCGGTCGGCGTGGGCCGCCTTGCCCGGCGCGCCGATTTCCGGCTTGTCCGCGTTGCTGTGCGTGCCGCCTGCCAGGGCGGGGGTGGTGACGAAGGCGACGGCGGCCATCAGGGCGGCCGATTTCGCGAAAAAGTTGCTCATGTGAGTAGGTATCCTAGTGGAAAGTCAAAATCAGGTCTGTGTCCGCGCGGCCCCGGAGGGTGCGCGGGTTCGTCTGTTCGATTTTCTCAGGATCGCGGCGGGGGGGTCGGCTGATCGGGAGACATGCCGCGGAAAACCACGGTGCCGGGCATGGTGCGCGCGGCCCGCAGGCGCGGCGCGCGCAGCCGATCGATCGCGTGTTGCGGCAACTGCTGGTTCACGTGGCAGCGTTTTTCAGTCTCGCAGGTCAGCAGCTGCTCATCGCTGATTGCAGGATCGGGCAGGGCGGGGGGGAACGGCTCAGACGTCGCGCGCCCTGCGCCAGGATTGTCGGCAGGGTGATCCGGCCCGTGCTCGGTATCCGCCGCCGCGTGATCGGCCTGCGCGGGGTGCTGGCCCGCCTCGGCCTGATGGCTCACGGGCACCAGGATGAGCGCGGCAAGCGTCATCGCGATGAGGATACGTAGAAACAAAGGCTGGAAAGTCCTGCTCGGCCGATTTTTTTGCTTGGACCCAATATGTTTATCGCGCCCCCGCCGCGCAAGCTCGCGAATTCGCGACTGGCGGAAAACCGCCCCGCGCCGGGACCGCGCCGCGCGCGGCCCCGCTGCTCACCGATGATCGAAAGCGCGCGCGAAACTGCGGCGATAGATATCCGACAGGCCCTGCATCGTCAGGCTCTTGCGGCCGACCTTCATCTTGGCGCCGCCGAAGCGGCCGACCGCCTTGACCGGCACGCCCGTCTTCGCGGCCCCCAGCATCAGCGCTTCGGCATTGTCGAAGCCGCAGGCCAGCAGGTAGCGCCCCTGATCCTCACCGAAAAGCTGCGCCATGCCCAGATCGTCCAGCTTGAGCCCGATGCCGGCCGCTTCGGCCATCTCGAAGGCCGCGAGCATCAGCCCGCCGTCCGAAAGATCCGTCGCCGCCGAGATATAGTTGCGATGCGCGAAGATGAATTCGCCGTTGCGGCGCTCGACCTCCAGATCAACGGGCGGGGCGTCGCCGTCCTCCCGGTTGAAGACCTCCGCCAGCAGCGCGCTTTGGCCCAGATGGCCGACCGTATCGCCGATCAGCAGCGCCGTGTCGCCCGCGCGGGCCAGCCCGCCGATCAGATTGTCGATGTCGTCGATCAGCCCGACCGCGCCGATCGTGGGCGTGGGCAGGATCGGCTGACCGTCGGTTTCATTGTAAAGCGAGACATTGCCCGACACGATCGGCATGTCGAGCGCTTCGCAGGCGGCGCCGATGCCTTTGATGGCGCCGACGAACTGGCCCATGATTTCGGGCTTTTCGGGATTGCCGAAGTTCAGGTTGTCGGTCGAGGCCAATGGCCGCGCGCCCACCGCAATCAGGTTGCGGAAGGCTTCCGCCACCGCCTGCTTGCCGCCCTCGAACGGGTTGGCCCGCACATAGCGCGGCGTGACGTCCGAGGTGAACGCCAGCGCCTTGCGCGTGCCATGCACCCGGACCACGCCCGCGCCCAGACCGGGCAGGCGAACGGTGTCGCCCATCACCATGTTGTCGTACTGCTCCCACACCCATTGGCGCGAGCAGTAGTTCACCGATTTCAGCAGCGTCCGCAGCCCGTCGAGCGGCGTGATCTGGGGCATGACCTCCAGCGGTTCGACCGCCGGGGTCTCGATGTGGGGACGGTCGTATTCTGGGGCCGTGCCCGACAGCGCCTTGAGCGGCAGATCGGCCATCACCTCGCCGTTGTGCACGATCAGAAAACGGTCCTAGGCGATGGTTTCGCCGACGATGGCGAAATCCAGATCCCATTTATCGAAAATCGCCATGGCCTCGGCCTCCTTCTCGGGGCGCAGCACCATCAGCATGCGTTCCTGGCTTTCCGACAGCATCATCTCATAGGCGGTCATCGCGGTTTCGCGCGTGGGCACCTTTTCCAGATCCAGGCGCACGCCCAGATCGCCCTTGTCGCCCATTTCCACCGCCGAACAGGTCAGACCGGCCGCGCCCATGTCCTGGATCGAGATCACGGCCCCCGTGCGCATCAGCTCCAGGCAGGCCTCCAGCAGGCGCTTTTCGGTGAAGGGATCGCCCACCTGCACGGTGGGGCGCTTGTCCTCGATGGTGTCGTCGAATTCCGCGCTGGCCATCGTGGCGCCGCCGACGCCGTCGCGCCCGGTCTTGGCGCCCAGATAGACGACGGGCATCCCCAC
>NZ_JBRBUA010000104.1:0-11388 GCF_052826345.1 Brevirhabdus sp.
ACCGCCTGTTCGCCGAACAGGTCGGTTTCGCATTCCTGGCGGAAATTCGTCTCGATGATGCCCGAGCGCCCGCCGCCGATGGCCGAGCAATAGCTGAGGCCCAGCTCCATCGCCTTGCCCGAGGCGTCGTTGTGCACAGCCACCAGGCAGGGCACGCCGCCGCCCTTGGTGTATTCGCCGCGCACGGTGTGGCCGGGGCCCTTGGGGGCCATCATGATCACATCGACGCCGGGCTTGGGCTCGATCAGGCCGAAATGCACGTTCAGGCCGTGGGCGAAGGCGATGGCGGCACCTTCGCGCAGGTTGTCATGCACGTATTTGCGGTAGGTCTCGGCCTGCAGCTCGTCGGGCATGGTGAACATCATCAGGTCGCACCATTTGGCGGCCTCTTCGATGCCCATGACCTTCAGGCCCTCGCCCTCGGCCTTCTTGCGGCTGGGCGATCCCTCGCGCAGCGCGACGACAAGGTTCTTGGCGCCCGAGTCGCGCAGGTTCAGCGCATGGGCATGGCCCTGGCTGCCATAGCCCAGAATGGCGACCTTCTTGTCCTTGATCAGATTGATGTCGCAGTCGCGATCGTAATAAACGCGCATCTTGATGTTCCTTTTGCACTGGATGTCCGGGCCGCAGCCTAACGATGTCCCCGCTATAACGCATTCGATCTTGCGTCTGAACCGGGTACAGGTGAAAATTCCATACGCCAGATGGATGAATTGCGGATCAATGATGCTCGACGATACCGACCGGCGCATTTTGCGCCATTTCCAGGCGGAGCCGGAGCTGACGACAGCCCAGCTTGCCGAACGCGCCGGGGTGACGCCCGCGACCTGCTGGCGCAGGCTGGACCGTTTGCAAAGCGCGGGCGTCATCAAGGGGATCGAGGCGGTGATCGACTGGGCGGCGCTGGGCTACGGGGTGGAGGTTTCGCTGCGGCTGACGCTCGACAAGACGCAGCGCAACGCCTTCGACGCATTCCTGGCCGCCGCGCGCGATCTGCCCGATGTCCATGCGATCCAGACCTTTCTGGGCCGGGTCGACCTGCGCATGACCGTGCGCGCGCGCGACATGCCGCACTACCAGGAGATCTACCGCCGCCACATCCTGCAACTGCCCCATATCGCGGAAATCGAGGCGCTGATGCTGGTCTCGACGGTCAAATCCGACCGGGCGCTGCCGCTATGAGCGCGCCCGTCGATCTGGATGCGATCGACCGCAGCCTGCTGCGCGCGCTGGCGCGCGACGCCACGCAATCGACCGGCGCGCTGGGCCGCAGGCTGGGGCTCAGCCAGCCGGCGGCATGGCGCCGCATCCGGCGGCTGGAGGAGGCGGGCATCATCACCGGGCGCCGCCTGATCCTCGACGCCGAAAAGCTGGGCTTCGGCGTGACGGTCTTTCTGGGGATCAAGCTGGCCACCCGCGGCCGCGTCAGCCTCGACGATTTCGAGCGCGCCGTCAGCGCCATCCCCGAGGTGCAGACCGTCCAGCACGTGCTGGGCCGCTATGATTACCGCCTGCGCGTCGTCGCCCGCGATCTGCCCGATTTCGAGCGCCTGCTGCGCCGCCGCCTGATGACCTTGCCCGGCGTCGGAGAGGTCGAGGCCAACGTGCTGCTGTCCGAGGAGCGCCTGCCGGGACCCCTGGGGGAATAGCGCTTCTTCTTGGCCGAAATACTCTCGCCGAAGGCGTCCGCGGGGCGCGGCGGGGTGTGGCGCGCGGGGATCGCGCGGGCGCGCGGGGTGAAGCGGGGTGAAGCGGCGTGAAGCGGGGGAATAAACCTTTCCCTCCGCGCGCAGCCCCCCTATCCAAGGGGCAAATCTACAGGAGGCCGCAATGAACGCACTGCTCGACACCGTCGACCCCGAGGGGTTGCTGGAATATTCCGTCGTCTTCACCGACCGCTCGCTCAATCACATGTCGCGCCGCTTCCAGCAGGCGATGCGCGACATTTCCGACATGCTCAAGGAGGTCTACGCCGCCGATGCCGTGGCGCTGGTCCCCGGTGGCGGCACCTGCGCGATGGAAGCCGTCGCGCGGCAGTTCGGCGGCGACGCCCATGCGCTGATCCTGCGCAACGGGTGGTTTTCCTTCCGCTGGTCGCAGATCTTCGACGCGGCCGGCATCGCGCGCGACACCACCGTTCTGATGGCGCGCCAGACCGGCAACGACAGCCGCGCGAGCTTCGCGCCGATGCCGATAGAGGAGGTCACCTCCAGGATCCGCGAGGCGCGCCCCGATGTCGTCTTCGCCCCGCATGTCGAAACCGCGGCGGGTCTGATCCTGCCCGACGACTACATCGCCGCGATGGCCGAGGCCGCGCATGAGGTGGGTGCGCTCATGGTGCTCGATGGCATCGCCTCGGGCTGTGTCTGGGTCGACATGCGCGAAACCGGCGTCGATGTGCTGATCTCCGCCCCGCAAAAGGGCTGGTCCGCCTCGCCTTCGGCGGGGCTGGTGATGTTGAGCCAGCGCGCGCTGGACCGCATGGCGGATACGGCCTCCAGCAGCTTCGCGCTCGATCTGAAGAAATGGCGCGCGATCATGCAGGCCTATGAGGACGGCGGCCACGCCTATCATGCCACGCTGCCGACCGACGCGCTGATCGGGTTCCGCGACACGATGCTGGAAACCCGCGATTACGGGTTTCAGCGCCTGTGCGAGGCGCAATGGGCGCTGGGCAACGGGGTGCGGCGCTATCTGGCCGGAAAAGGCATCCGGTCGGTCGCCGCCGAAGGCTTCGGCGCGCCCGGCGTCGTGGTCAGCTACACCGACGATCCCGAAATCCAGAACGGCCGGAAATTCGCGGCCGAGGGCATGCAGATCGCCGCGGGCGTGCCGCTGCAATGCGACGAGCCCGCAGATTTCCGCACCTTCCGCCTGGGGCTTTTCGGGCTCGACAAGCTTTATGACGTCGAGGGCGCGCAGGATCGGTTGAAAAAGGTGCTGGACCGGGTCGTGGCCTGACCGGCGCCCACGACAGACGCGAATTCGGCTTCTGGCCCGGCTTCTGGCCCGGCTTTTGACCCGCCGTCAGCCCGCTGCCTTGGCGGGACGCGCCGTGCCGCTGCCGGTGCCCAGCCGCATCAGACCGCGACGCACGGGCGCCAGCCCGTGGATCGCCGTCAGGCCCAGCAGCCGCGCATCCTGCAACAGCGGGGTTCCCGCCATGGAGGCGCGATTGAGCGCCTCGATCCCGCTCACGCGCGCCAGCACGGCCGCGCGGCGGCGCAGGTGGTAGCGATCCAGCAGGTCGCGGCGGCCGGGATCGGCAGGGTTGGCGCGCGCCAGATCCAGCAGCAGCGCGATGTCGGCGATGCTCATGTTCAGACCCTGCGCGCCGATGGGGGGGACGACATGCGCGGCCTCGGCGATCAGCGCGCAGCGCTCGGCGCTGAAACGATCGGCGATCTGGCTGACGATGGGCCACAGGCTGCGCGCGCCGACCAGTCGCAGATCGCCCATGATACCGCAGGACCGATCGGTCATCGCCGCGTTGAAGGCGGCTTCGTCCAATGCGGCAAGGCGCAGGGCCTCTGGGCCGCGCTCCATCCAGATCACCGCCGAAGACGGCCTGCCCCCCAGATCGGGCAGGGGAACCAGCGTGAACGGGCCGCCCGTGCGATGGATCTCGGTGGAAATGCCGTCGTGCGGCTGCGCATGGGTCACGGCGAAGGCCAGCGCTTTTTGCCCGAACCGGCGGGTGCGCTGGCCGATGCCCAGGGCCTCGCGCACCGGCGAATTGCGCCCGTCCGCCCCGATCAGCAGGCGCGCCCGCGCGCGCGATCCGTCCGAAAAGCCCACACGCACTTCGGCCTGGCGCGTCAATACGGTGGTCGTGCCGACGCCCGGACGGAAGGTCACCGAATCGAGCGCCGCCAGATGCGCGACCAGCTCGCGCCGCAGCAGCCAGTTCGGCAGGTTCCACCCGAAGGGCAGGGGCGAAACCTCGCCCGCGACGAAATCGCAGCGCGCGCGGGCTGCGCCATCCGTGCCGCCCGCATCGATGATCCGCATCACCCGCAGCGGCGTCGCGTGCCCGGCCAGCCGGTCCCAGACCCCCGCCTCGGTCAGGACGTCGCGCGCGGGTTGCAGGAAGGCCGTGGTGCGCAGATCCGCTCCTTCCGCATCGCGGCCCGTCACCGGCGGCGCGGGATCGACGCAAAGCACACGGAACCCGGCGCCGCCGAAGGCCGCGGCCGCGATCAGGCCGGCCACGCCGCCGCCCGAGATGATGATGTCGTGGTCGTGTATCGTACTGTTCACTCGGGCGCTCTCCTTTGCTCACAGCTAGATCGCCGCGCGCCGAAATCGACTGCGGACGGTCTGCCGCTCAGACCAGCCGCGACAGAAAGTCGCTCAGATCCGGGGTGTGATGATGGATATGCGGCGCTGCAAGCGCCTCGGGGGCCACATGGACGGTGCGCATTCCCAGCCCGTGCGGCGCCATGAGGTTGCGCGCGTCATCCTCGAACATCGCGGCGCGGGCCGCGGTCAGCCCGTCGGCGGCAAAGACATGGCGAAAGGCGGCCTCCTCGGGCTTGGGCCGGAAATTCGCGCTTTCGACCCCGTAGACCGCGTCGAACAGCCCGTCCAGCCCACGCGCGCCCAGAACGCGCATCGCATAGGGGACCGATCCGTTGGTATAGACGATGCGCCGCCCCGGAAGCGCGCGAATACGCTGTGCCAGCAGGCGATCGGGCTCCAGCTCGTGGAAGGAAATATCGTGCACGTCGACCAGATAGGGCAGCGGGTCCATATCGTGTTCGCGCATCAGACCGGCCAGGGTGGTGCCGTATCTGGTCCAGTAATGTTTGCGCAGGCGATCGGCTTCGGGCCGGTCGACCTTCAGCGTTCTCATCACCCAATCGACCATCCGCCGCTCGATCTGATCGAACAGCCGCACCGAGGGCGGGTAGAGCGTGTTGTCCAGATCGAAGACCCAGGCATCGACATGAGAGAAGTGCTGCTTTGGCATGGGCGCGACGCTATCGCCCGGCGCGGACGGGATCAACGGCCTTGCACGGGGACAGGCGATCCGCAATGGTCGCAGCGCCCGCGGGACAGTGGGCGGCTGCAAGGGGACAGGACGAGATGACAGACGGGCCGGAGGAAAAGACCGTTCAGCAGGACGCCTATTCGCTGATCCTCAATGCCATTGATGTCGGGGTCTACAGGCCCGGCAACCGCCTCGTCGAAAGCGAGCTGGCCGAGCGGTTCGGCGTATCGCGCACCCCGATCCGCGAGGCGCTGCAACGGCTGGAAACGCAATCCCTGCTGGTGCGCGACGGGCGCAGCCTGATCGTTGCCTCATTGGACCACAACCAGCTGGCCGAGCTCTACGCCGTCCGCTGCGAGCTGGAGGGCCTGGCCGCGCGGCTGGCGGCCCGACATGCGACCGAGGAAGAGGTGCGCGTGCTGCAAACCTTCGTCGAGGAAGACCGCAAGCTGCTGGATCAGCCCGCCGCGCTGGCGCGCGCCAACCGCCGGTTCCACCGGCAGATACATCTGGCCTCTCACAACAGGTTTCTGGTGCAGCAGCTCGACCTGGTCTATCGCTCGATGGCGTTGATGGCGACGACATCGCTGGCGATCAAGGGGCGCGGGACGCGCGCGATGGAGGAGCACCAGCGCATTGTCGACGCGTTGCGCGCGGGCGACGGGGATGCGGCCTATTCGGCGCTGCGCGAGCATATCTCGGTGGCCTATGAGGCGCGGCTGCGCTCCGACGCGGGCGAGATCACCTGAAAAACCCGGTCACGGCGCCCCCCGCGCGGGCGGGGTGGGCGCGGCGCGGTGGGCGGTCTTGTCCCAGTAGAAGGGCGCTACGATCAGCTCGTACAAGGCCTTGAAGGCGGCGACGGTGGCGATCGGGAAATAGACGTGGAGCGTCAGCGCCCAATAGCCCAGCCTGTTCATGCCGCGCCGCTGCAATGCCAGCAGCGCCAGGCCCAGCGACACGACCTCCGCCAACAGGAACAGTATCAGGAAGATCCAGAGCGATTGCGCGGGGAACACCTCGCTGACCGGATGCGCCGCGCCGAAACCCGCAACCCAGAACGACAGCAGCACAGGGGCCAGCAGGAATCCCAGAAGCGAGCCCAGAAACAGCGCCTGAAAGCCCAGAAACCCGACAGGGCCAAGCTGCGCCAGCAGCAGCCGCGGCCTGCGCATATGCACCCGGTAGGTCATCGCATATCCCTTGATCCAACGGGAACGCTGCCGGACCCAGGGCCATAGCCGACAGTTCGCTTCCTCGAGCGTGACGGTATCGACCAGCGCCGTGCGGTAGCCGTGGCGCGCCAACCGGATACCCAGATCGGCGTCCTCGGTCACGTTATGCGCGTCCCAGCCGCCCAGATCCTCCAGCACGTCGCGGCGGAAGAACACGGTCGTGCCGCCCAGCGGCACCGGCATTCCCATGCGCGACAGCCCCGGCAGCACCACCCTGAACCACATGGCGTATTCGATGGCGAAACAGCGCGACAGCCAGTTTTCCTCGGGGTTGTAGAAATCGAGAATTCCCTGGATGCAGCCCACGTCGGGACCGGCCCGGGCGAAGCCGTCGACGATCTTGTCGATCTGGGCGGGTTCGGGCGCATCTTCGGCGTCATAGACGCCGACGATCTGGCCCCGGCACATGGGCAACGCGAAATTCAGCGCGCGCGGCTTGGTGCGCACCGTGCCGCGCGGCACCACGATCAGACGCATGTGGGCGGGCAGCTTCTGCGCCTGAAGCATCGCGCGCGTGCCCGCATCCTCCTCTTCGACGATCAGGCAGATATCGAGCATCGCGCGCGGATAGCGCAGCCGCCCCAGCCGGCGCAACAGGTCGGCGGCGATGTCGTCCTCGTGGTAGAGGGCGACCAGCAGGCTGACGACGGGGCGCACGGGGGGCGCGGGGCGGGTGGGCTGCTGCACGGGCAGGGCGGTCAGCTCCGGCAGGTCGGCGGCGCGCCGGGGACCGGGAGGGTGGGCGTGTCGGCGCGCGTGCAGACGAGCCCGCAGGTGGCGGCGCGCCCTTTGCAGCAGCTCGCGCAGGGCGAAGGCGCCGGTGGTCAGCTTCAGCAGGGTGTTGACGATCAGCACCGCCGCCGCCATCAGGAACACGGCCGCGAAAATGACCGACGGCGCCATCGTGACGGCCAGCAGGATGCCCGCGCCGCCGAGCGAAAACAGGCGGCTGTTGTCGGATGCGGAAAGGGTGCGACAGCTTTCATCGGTGCGCACGCAGGTTTCCGCGCGCTCCGCCATCCTGCGCCGCGACAGCGACAGGATGCGCGCTTCGATCGCGGCGGCGGGGCAGGGCAACAGGCCGATTTCACCCAGCTGGCGTTCCAGCGCATCGCGTTGCGCCTGGGCGTTTTCCGGATCGGCGCTGGCGATCCGCACCACGCCCGCCACGCGCCGCAGCGGCAGTAGCCGGTGGCGCAGGCAGAAATCGGCGCCGATTCGCAGCAGAAGATCCGTGTCGAGCGCGAAATCCGAAAGCTCCTCCGCGCTCATCGGGCGGGTCTTGAGACATTCGGCCCATGCGGCGAGCACGGCACCTTCCTGCGCGAACCCGTGCTTGATCAGAATATCGGTGATGCCACCGCTGCGGTCGCGGTGCTGTGCCAGGGCGTTTGCCCGATCGGACGCCGACAGCGCACCGCAATCGTGCAGCGCCGCGCACAGAGCTTCGGCATCGGCGGGGGCGCCCGCGGGTGGCAGGGGCCTGTGCTGTCTGATCGTCGCTGCATGCATCGCCAATTCCATCCTCCGAACGCAAACAGCGTGGCCGAGTCTGGTTAAGACGGAATTAATTTAAATGCGAAGATGCGCCGCCCCGCAGGGGCGGTTGCCGACTTTTGCCTTGGTCCCGACGGGGCCGGGCGCTCAGGCGGAAACGGTGGTGCGGCCGGTCCGCATCGCCTCGGCGAAACGCTCGAACAGATATTGGCTGTCCTGCGGACCGGGGCTCGCTTCGGGGTGGTATTGCACGCCGAAGACCGGGCGGTCGGCCAGACGGATGCCGCAGTTCGACCCGTCGAACAGCGAGACATGGGTTTCCGTCACCCCTTCGGGCAGGGATTGGGCGTCGACGGTGAAGCCGTGGTTCATCGACGTGATCTCGACCTTGCCGGTTTCCAGATCCTTGACCGGGTGGTTCGCGCCATGATGGCCGTGGTTCATCTTGACCGTCTGCGCCCCCAGCGCCAGCGCCAGCATCTGGTGGCCCAGGCAAATGCCGAACACCGGGATATCGGCGCGTTCGAGAACGCCCTGGATGGCGGGCACGGCATAGGCGCCGGTGGCGGCCGGATCGCCCGGACCGTTCGACAGGAACACCCCCTGCGGGTCGAGCGCCAGGATATCCTCGGCCGTGGCGGTGGCGGGCAGCACGGTCACATCGCACCCCGCCGAGACCAGGCTGCGCAGGATATTGCGCTTGGCGCCGTAATCGACGGCCACGACGCGGTAACCGGGGGCGGTGCGGGCCTCATAGCCCTGGGGCCAGGCCCAGCGTTTCTGATCCCAGCGATAGGATTGCGCGCAGGTCACCTGTTTGGCCAGGTCGCGGCCGACCAGCCCCGCAAAACCGCGCGCGGCGGCGATCAGCGCCTGAATGTCGAAATTGCCGTCGGGATCGTGGGCCAGGGCGACATGCGGCGCGCCCTGCTGGCGGATCGCGCGTGTCAGACGCCGCGTGTCGACGCCACCGATGCCGATGCGCCCGCGCCGCGCCAGCCAGGCGGTCAGCGTCTCGGCGGCGCGCCAGTTCGACGGCTCGGTCGGGTCCCATTTGACGACCATGCCCTCGGCCACGGGATCAGCGGTTTCGTCATCCTCGGGGTTTACACCGACGTTGCCGATATGCGGAAAGGTGAAGGTCACGACCTGACCCGCATAGGACGGATCGGTCATGATTTCCTGATAGCCGGTCATCGCCGTGTTGAAGCACAGCTCCGCCGTGGTGATACCCGGCGCGCCGAAGCCCTTGCCGTAGAAGATCGTGCCATCGGCCAGAGCAAGGCAGGCGGTGGGCTTTTCATTCGCGATATTGGGGTTTTTGGCGATCATGGGGCGACTCCGACGCTCAAATTCACGGGAACCTATGGCTTGGCGTCCCCATGGTCAAGACAGGGCGGCAAATCAAATAGTTAAGCCTATCAATTGCTTAGGCGTCAAATACAATGTTGCCCGCTTCGGGCCATCGCGGTAAGGTCTGCGTTCGTTACGGATTGGCAGACAGGAACGCCCTATGGACATGCGCACGCGCATTTCGGACGCCTTGAAAACGGCGATGAAAAACAAGGACGCGGAGCGGCTTTCGACCCTGCGGCTGATCAACGCCGCGATCAAGGATCGCGACATCGCGCGCCGCAGCGAGGGGCAGCAGGACGGCGTCGACGACGATGAGGTGCTGGCCATTCTGGCGAAGATGGTCAAGCAGCGCCAGGAAAGCGCACGCTCCTACGAAGAAGGCGGCCGTGTCGATCTGGCCGAGCGTGAGCGCAGCGAAATCGGGGTGATAGAGGAATTCCTGCCCCGGCAGCTTACCCCCGAGGAGGTCGAGGACGCGATCGGAGCGGCGATCGCCGACACTCAGGCAAACTCGGTCCGCGACATGGGCAAGGTCATGGGGGAGCTGAAGGCGAAATACGCCGGACGCATGGATTTCGGTTCCGTCGGTCCGATGGTCAAGAACCGGCTCGGCTGATCCGCCCCGAACCGAACTGGCCCGAACCGAACTGGCCCGAACCGAACCGGCCCGCATCGAATTGGCCCGCCGCTCGGGCAGGCTCAACCATTGTAATCGAGCCGCGCCAACTGGCGCGATAGCTCCTCATGCAGGGCGGATCGTTCCTCGGGGCTGAGAAATGCCCCCAGCTCGACCGTTCTGCCGTGCCCTTCCAGCGTCAGATAATTTAGCACGGGGCCCTGTTTCTCGTGCAGGCGGAGCTTTGTCCAATAGGGGTTCGCCGACCATTCCTGCACCTTCCCGCGCGGATTGTGGCGCACCAGCGTGATGGCATCCCGAGAGAGGCTCAGCGTTTCGGTAAGCCGCCCGTCGTCGTAGTTGCGCTCGATCGCGTACCAGACGCCCGCGACGGCCAGCATCAGAAACGGCAGCAGCGCCCAAAGCACATTCGTGCCCAGCACCGAAAACAGCGGCAGCGCGATCATCACCGACGTCGCAGCCAGAAACCCCGCGAAGCCGCGCCGCGTCAGCGAACGGTTCGGCCACAGGACGACGCAGTAGACGGCGGAGGGGGACGGGGCGCCGGGCGCGGGGCAGGCGGGTTCCGGGCAGGCAGAAGAAAAGGCCCCGGAATCAACCGGAGCCTTGTCTTGGTATCTATCGAGCCGTTTGACAGGCATGGACGGGTCCTTAGTGGCCGGGCTGCTTGTCCCACATGTCCTGCGTCGGAAGCGTCTCGAACGTGTGCTCCGGCGGCGGGTTGGGCAGGGTCCATTCCAGTGTCTGGGTGTCGCCCCAATAGGCGGGCTCGGCGATCTTCTTGCCTGCACGCAGCGTGTAGAAGATCACGCCGATGAAGAACAGGAAGGACGCGAAGGAGATGAACGCACCGATCGACGAGATCTTGTTCCAGAAGGCGAATGCCTCGGGATAGTCGATGTAGCGGCGCGGCATGCCCTGACGGCCCAGGAAGTGCTGCGGGAAGAAGGTGATGTTCGTGCCGATGAAGAACACCCAGAAGTGCAGCTTGCCGGCCCATTCCGGGTACTGACGGCCCGACATCTTGCCGAGCCAGTAGTAGATCCCCGCGAAGATGCCGAACACCGCGCCCAGGCTCATCACGTAGTGGAAGTGCGCCACGACGTAATAGGTGTCGTGATAGACCCGGTCGATGCCCGCCTGGCTGAGCACGATGCCGGTGACGCCGCCCACGGTGAACAGGAACAGGAAGCCGAACGCCCAGAGCATCGGCGTCTCGAAGCTCACCGAGCCGCCCCACATCGTCGCGATCCAGCTGAAGATCTTGACGCCCATGGGCACCGCGATGACCATCGTGGCCAGCATGAAATAGCTCTGCTGCGTCAGCGACATGCCCACCGTGTACATGTGGTGCGCCCAGACGACGAAGCCCAGCGCGCCGATGGCGACCATCGCGTAGACCATCGGCAGGTAGCCGAAGACCGGCTTGCGCGAGAAGGTCGAGATCACGTGGCTGATGATGCCGAAGGCGGGCACGATCACGATATAGACCTCGGGGTGACCGAAGAACCACAGGATATGCTGGTAGAGGATCGGGTCACCGCCACCGGCCGGATCGAAGAAGGTCGTGCCGAAGTTGCGGTCGGTCAGCAGCATGGTGATGGCACCGGCCAGAACCGGCAGCGCCAGCAGGATCAGCCATGCGGTCACGAAGATCGACCAGGCGAACA
>NZ_JBRBUA010000105.1:0-64146 GCF_052826345.1 Brevirhabdus sp.
GGATCTCCCCCCGCTCGATATAGCCCACAAGGTCGGTGAAGACTTCCGGGTCTTGCCGGGTGCTGCCGATCAGCGTCAGGTCCTTGAGGTAGAGGGTGCGCAGGTCCAACTCGACGATCGGACCGGCAATGGCACCTGAGGTCACGTAGCGACCACGGACCGACAGCGCGTCGAGCAATGCGGGCCAGCGCGAACCGCCGACGAGGTCGAGCACGACATCGAAGGCGCCTTCGGGCAGCGCGTCGTCGCGGCCGAGGATGGCGTCAGCACCGAGCGCACGCAGCTCGTCCGCCTTGGCCAGGCTGGTCATCGCCGTTACGTGCGCGCCGCGTCGCTTGGCGAGCTGCACCGCCGCCGAGCCGACGCCGCCCGAGGCGCCAGTGATCAGCGCCCTCTCGGCGCCCAGTCCCGCACGCTGTATCATTCCCTCGGCGGTCGAGAATGCGCAGGGGAAAGAGGCCAGTTCCGCGTCGGATAGCGAGCTGTCGATGCGGAGCGCATTCCCCGAACCGACAGTCGTGTATGCGGCGAAGCCGCCGTCGCGCTCCGAGCCGAATGTCTCCAGCGCGTCGTCTTCTCCGCCCTCTGGACAATACATGGGGCGCACCAACACCCGTTCGCCGACCCGGGTGATGTCGACCCCGTCGCCGACTGCGACGATCTCGCCGCAGCAATCGGCGCCCTGGATGCGCGGAAAGCTCAACGCGCCGGACCATGCGCCGTCGGCGTCCGAGGCACCGTCATAGCCAGTGGCCGCGGCAGAGTTCGTATCGCCGCGCACCGCCTTGGAATACCAGCCGGTCCGGGTATTCACGTCAGTGTTGTTCACCGCCGAGGCACCGACGCGGATCAGCACCTCGCCCGCAGCGGGACGCGGCACCGGCACACCCTCACGCCAATCCAGTTTGTCGAGTCCGCCGTGGCCTGCCAGAACCATTGCCTGCATCGTTTCGGGAAGGGTCATCGGGTGGCTCCGTCTTGTAGAATGATCGCTCTACTTGCGTGAGTAGAGGGAACGCTCTACAGCGTCAAGCATGACCGATACCAAGACCAAGATCGCCGCCGGGCTGGAGCGGGCCTTCGCCGCCCGTGGCTTTGCCGAACCCAGCGTCGAGGATCTGCGCGATGCAGCGGGTGTCAGCCTGCGCACCCTCTACAAATACACGCCCTCACGCGCCGACATGGTGGTGGCGGCGTTGGAGCATCGCCATGGGCGCTACCTTTCGCACCTCTTCGAGGGTCTGCCCGAGGCGCAGGAAGCGGCGCTCGACGTGCTGTTTGAACGGGTCGGGGCTTGGATGGCAACCGAGACCTCGCATGGCTGCTTGTTCCACGGCGCGGTCGCCGCAGACCCCAGCAGCGAAGGGTTGCTTGAACTGCTGGTGCGGCACAAGGCCGAGGTGGCCCACCGCGCCGCCGCAGCCACCGGGCTCGACGGCCGTGAGATCGACCTGCTGATGATCCTGGAGGGGCTCACGCAGACTTGGTCGCTGCATCGCGACACCGCTGTGCTCAGCGCGAAGCGGCTGGGGCACGGTCTGAGGATGAGTGGCACCGCGTGACGGCGCCCTCCTTCATGTGCGGGCCATGCCTGCCAGCATCGCGCCGAGAGCGACGAAGTGGATCAACATGATCGCCCGGTCTTTCCAGAGCACCCCGACGACCAGCCAGCCCAGAACCCCAACGACGAAGAGGTATAGGTTCCACGGCGTCCAGCCGAAAGCGGTGCCGGCATAGCCGAGAATCTGTATGACAGAGGCCGACCATTTCACGACGAAGGCTGCGCGGTCACGGCCCGGCAAGCTAACCGCTTCAAACGCCACGCGTCAGCCCCCCGTCGATCCGCCAGTTCTGGCCGGTGACATAGCCGCCACCCTCAGAGGCGAGCCAGCTGATCAGCGACGACACCTCCGCCTCGCGCCCGTAGCGGCCCATTGGGATGCGCGCGCGCCGGTCCTCTGCCTCAGGCAAGCTGTCGATGAAGCCAGGCAGCACGTTGTTCATCCGGATGTTCTGTGCCGCGTATTTGTCGGCGTAGAGCTTGGCGAAACTGGCGAGGCCAGCCCGGAAGACGCCCGAGGTCGGGAACAGCGGATCGGGCTCGAACGCGGCGAAGGTCGAAATGTTGATGATCGCGCCGCCGCCCTGCGCTTCCATGATCGGCGTGACCAGCCTTGTGGGGCGGATGACGTTCATCAGGTAGACGTCGAGCCCCTCGTGCCAGTCTTCGTCCGTGATCTCGAGGATGTCACCCTTGGGGCCGTGCCCCGCCGAGTTCACCAGCACGTCGATCCGCCCCCAGCGGTCCATAGCGCCGTCGACGAGACGCTTTAGGTCTTCGACAAATCGGTTGGAACCGGTGACCCCGACGCCGCCAAGCTCTTGTCCCAAGGCCTCGCCCTTGCCTGAGGAGGACAGCACCCCGACCTTGAAGCCATCGGCTGCCAGCCGCCGCGCCGCTCCAGCACCCATGCCGCTGCCGCCCGCCGTGATCAAAGCTACTTTTTCTATTGCCATGTCTAAGTTCTCCGCGTCTTTCCCGTGGCGCCTATTTCGCCTATGCGTATTAAGATACGGAGGAGAGACGCTTGCGACCAGCCAAGCGCAGCTGTTGCGTGGGTGTAGGAGAACTATCGTGTTGAGCGAAGCCAACCTGCCGTCCTTGAACGGCCTGCGTGCTTTCTCGGCCGCCGGTAGGCACCTGTCCTTTCGCGCAGCGGCGGAGGAACTGGGCGTGACACAGGGCGCCGTGGCACAGCAGGTGCGTGGGCTGGAGGAACATCTCGGCCTGCGCTTGTTCCTACGCGAGCCGCGGGGGCTCAGTTTTACAGAAGAGGGGCGGAGCTACCATGCCGCGGTCTCCCGGGCGTTCTCCCAGCTTATGGACGCAACTGGCGCGCTTCTGGACACGCCCTCGCGCGTGACGATCAGCGTAACCCCAACCTTTGCCTCGAAATGGCTTATCCCGAGGCTCGCCGAATTCACCGAGACCCACCCGGGAATCGACCTCCGGATCACCGCGACCGAGCGGGTCATGAGCTTCTATGCCGACGGCATCGACATCGCGGTGCGACAGGGGCGCCCGCCGTTCGGGGCGAGCCTGCGCGCCGAGCTGCTGTTTCCCCAGGAGGTCATCGCAGTGGGCTCCCCGCAGCTGGTGGCGCCGGACGTCCACGTCGACGCCGCCGCGCTATCCCGTATGACTCTGCTGCACGATGCCCACGATCTCTGGCCGCAATTCCTTGAGGCGGCTTTCGGAACCGTGCCGACAGCGCCACGCGGCCTGCATTTCAGCCAAACGACTCTGAGCCTTGACGCAGCCTTGGCCGGTCAGGGTATCGCCCTGGCCAGCCGCTTCCTTGTGCAGCGTGACCGTGATGCGGGTCGCCTGGAGCGTGCCGTCCAAGCCGCACTCGAGGGTGGGCAGGACTTCTACGCTCTTCTCCCCCATCAGGGCGCATCCGAGGCGGCACTTCGGGTGATGGAGTGGCTACTCAGCATGGCGCACGAGGAATCTCGGGAGGGGTGAAAAGGTGGCAAAGAACGCGTTGCGTAACGCGCCGCTACAGGAACACGCTTAGAGGCCATACGGTGCGCGGCGATGCGGCGCGGCGCCTGATCAATTGGCGGTGGCCCCTACGCAGCGGCTGCAAGATTTCGATTACAGGAACGCTTCCGGAAGAAGGGGAAGTTCGCTGCGCTCTGGCCGGAGGACCGCTCAGGGCCGGTTGCTGACTGCTGAATCTTCGCATGATTGGTGGAACGGCATCACCAGCGAACTGCGAGCGGCGCGCCTGAGCGCACCGCTCACAGCCGTGGCTTTAAAGGAGAGTTTGCTCGTGAAGCAGTCGCCTACGCAGTGGTGGCCCATGGTGACTGGGTTTGCACGAGTGGAGCGGATCGTGTTGTTTTTTCAGGCGCGATGCCTCGGAGTTCTGGCAGGGCAGGCCGATCGATGCCAAGGCATCCGCCAGCATGTTCACCGCAACACGTTCGTGATAGACCGCGACGCTCAGAAGCTTCGTGTCGACCATGTAGGTCGGCGCCGCCGCCGAGACTCGCTCACGGTTGTAGGGGTTCGGGTGGCATAGGAGCGTGTCGATGACAGCAGGCTTGACCCCGAGCTGTCCAAGGATGGTCGCTGCGGTTCGCCGGAGATCATGGTGATGCCAACCAGAAGTTCCGCCGGCACGACTGATCGTGTCTGGTGTCCGCGCCCAGTTGCAGAAGCGATGGCGAAGGTGGCACTGTCACTCCCGCCACCTTCATCCCCTCCCGCGAAGCGTTATTTTACAAAGCGTAAACTCTTGGGGTTTCTGCCCGGAACGCTCCTCCGCTACCATCCTTTCCCCAATGTTCTCGGTGACTTCCTCCTATATAGGATTGTGGGTCGTGCGCGTCCCGCCGAGCTTCGACTTGCGACCGAGAGCATCCTTACCAATGCGCTGGACGGACAGTTCCTTGAACACCTTCTCGATTTCCATCTTCGTGATCGTGTGCAGGCGGCGACTGAGAAATTTCGACATGTGTTTCCGCATCTGGGACTCGACTGCGCGCTTGTTGTGATCCAACTGAAGGCGGTCGCGGTCGAGGTAGTGTTCCATCGCCTGTTCGAGCGTCGGTGATGTCTCGACGTTCGTGGACGGTGCCATGATCGCGAGGGCGGCTTCGCTGGCGTCGGCCGCTGACACGTCGGGATAGCGCCCGAGGTTGTGGACTCGGCCTTTGTGTCCGAGTGCCTACGTCTTCGCAGTCTTGCCCGTGCGGAGGAAGAAGCCCGGCGTCCTTGAGTCCCAGTGGCGCGCGTTCGGTGCGGCTGTCTTCGCGAACTTGTCCGACAGGAGGTGCTTGGATCGTGCTGCGGTCATTTGTCAGTGCCTTTCGCCAGTGATTTGTCAGCAAGAGCGCCTCGCAATCACTGACAAATATGCGTTCCAAAACAGGCTCTTACAATACAATCCAATGCCGCTAAACCAAACAATTTATGGTTGGGAAGCTGGGGCGCTACCATTACACCATAGCCGCGGCCTGCGGAGGCTCTTAGCTTTCGGCGGCCGAAAGCACAATAGGCATGACGCCTCCGCAGGCCCGAAATTCCGCGCGGGCGGTTGCGCGTTCCAGCAGCCGGAGGCCGGTCAGCTGGCTGCCCCGCGCGCATGGAACACGAAGCCCAGGAAATTCAGCAGCACCTGCGCCGCCAGGATCGCGGTGCTGCCGCTGTGGTCGTAATCGGGCGCCACCTCGACCAGATCGATGCCCACCACCTCATTGCGGCGCGCCAGCGCCTGAAGCAGCTCCAGCACGTCGTAATACAGGAACCCGCCGTGGCTGGGCGTGCCGGTGCCCGGCGCGATCGAGGGGCAGAAGGCGTCGATATCCAGCGTGACATAGACCCGCGCGCCGGGGGGAATGCGCTCGATCACCTTTGCCGTGCCCATCTGCCGGACCTGGCGCACCGACAGGATGTCGGACCCCATGCGCCGCGCATCGGCGTAGCCCTCGCGCGCGGTGGAGGAGACGTTTCGGATGCCCAGCTGCGTCAGCCCCGTCACATAGGGCTTTTCCGCCGCCCGGCGCATCGGGTTGCCGTGCCCGGCACGCACGCCGTGGCGTTCATCGACGAAATCCAGATGCGCGTCGATTTGCAGCACGTGAATATCGCCGTGACCCTGAAAGGCGTCGATGCAGGGGATGTTGACCGAATGGTCGCCCCCGATCACCACCGGAAACGCCCCCGCATCCAGCATCGCACGCACCCCGGTGCGGATGTTGGCGTGGCTGCGTTCGGTATCGGTGTGCACGATATCCGCGTCGCCCAGATCGACGATGCGCACCTCGGGGCCGAGGTAGGTCACGTCATCCTCGTGATCATAGGCGCCCCCGTGACCGAAGCTGAAAAGCGTCGAGGCCTCGCGCACCGCGCGCGGGCCAAAGCGCGCGCCGGGTCGGAACTGGGTGCCGAAATCGAAAGGCGCGCCCAGCACCGCCACATCGGCGTCGATACTGTCCCAGTCGGGGTGATAGGGCCGTTTGCCAAAGGTCGGGATGCCGACAAACGGCAGGTTCAGCCGCCCGCTGTCGTAGTCGTTCGTGCCCATAAGATGCCCTCCGCTGAAACCCCTGCGCCCTGCCGCGCTACTGGACGCGTGGCCCCGGGCGATGTCAAGCGCAGGGCCGTCCCGGTCGCGCGCGCTGGACATTTGTCCCCGGTCTGGGTTGAGTGGCGCAACTGCAACCTGGGAGGGACCGATCGATGAACCTGGCAAAGCTGTGCGCCGAACGCGCGAGGGAGGGCGACCCGGTGCGGGCCGGGCTGATCGGGGCGGGCAAGTTCGGTTCCATGTTCCTGAGCCAGGTACCCACCATCGAGGGGCTGGAGCTCACCGCGATCGCCGATCTGGACACCGATCGCGCCCGCGCGGCCTGCCGCGCCGTCGGCTGGGACGAGGCGCGCGTGGAGGCCGTGCGTTTCACCGACAGCGGCGCCGATCTGGCGGCCATGGACGGTGTCGACGTGGTGATAGAGGCCACCGGCAGCCCGCGCGCGGGCCTCGCCCATGCCCGGGTCGCGATCGGCGCGGGCAAGCATATCGTCATGGTCAATGTCGAGGCCGACGTGCTGGCGGGGGCCGCACTGGCGCAGCAGGCGCGCGCGGCGGGCGTGGTCTATTCGATGGCCTATGGCGATCAGCCCGCGCTCGTGTGCGAAATGGTGGATTGGGCGCGTGCGGCGGGCTTTCGCGTGGCGGCGGCGGGAAAGGGCACGAAATATCTGCCCGAGTATCACGCGGTCACCCCCGACGACGTGTGGTCGCACTACGGGCTGACCCCCGAAGAGGCCGCTAGGGCGGGCATGAACCCGCAGATGTTCAACTCTTTCCTGGACGGCACCAAAAGCGCGATCGAAATGGCGGCGATCGCCAATGCCACCGGGCTGACGGTGCCCGACGACGGGCTGCGCTTTCCGCCCTGCGGCGTCGACGACCTGGCCCATGTCATGCGGCCGCGCAGCGAGGGCGGGCAGTTGGACGGGCCGGGCATGGTCGAGGTCGTCTCCAGCCTCGAACGCGACGGCCGCCCGGTGTTCCGCGACCTGCGCTGGGGCGTCTATGTGGTGCTGGAGGCCCCGAACCCCTATGCGGCCGCGTGTTTTCGCCAATACGGCCTGCCCACCGACAGCAGCGGGCGCTATGCGGCCATGTACAAGCCCTTTCACATGATCGGGCTGGAGCTGTCGATTTCCGTCCTGTCGGCGGCCTTGCGCGGGGAGCCTACCGGCAGCACCGGGAGCTTCCGCGCGAGTGCGGGTGCGGTGGCCAAGCGCGATCTGGCAACGGGCGAGATGCTGGACGGCGAAGGCGGCTATACCGTCTGGGGCAAGGCCCTGCCCGCCGCGCGCGCCGCCGCGACCGACGTGCTGCCCATCGGGCTGGCGCATGGCGTCAGGATGCGCAGGCCCGTGAAGGCGGGCAGGCCCATCAGCTTTGCCGATGTCGAGATCGCCGAGGATGAGGCGGTCACGCTTTACCGCGCGGCACTGGCGACGCGACCGGCGTGATCCCGGGCGATGTAAACCCCGGCCAAGTCATTCAGGGACATGTCATTCCGGCCCGCGCGCCGCCGGGTCTGTTCGTGCGGCGGCGCGCGGGCGGCGGGACTTGGGCGGCGGGGCGGATCAGGGCGTCTTGACGACCGTTTGACGCAGCCCGCCGCTGATCAATGCGATGATGTCGGCGGTCACGGCGATGATATTGGCCTGCATCGGCATCGCCACATAGATCGAGCGCCACTCGGGGTCGAATTTTTCCTTGAAATTGCGCAGCCCCTCGAAGTTGTAGAACGGGCCGCCGTGGTGATAGATATAGGCCCCCAGCCGCGTGCTGATACGCGCGCCGCGCCGGGCCTCCAGCCCTGCCAGGGGGGCGTTGCCCAGGCTGAATTCGCTGTAGCCCTGTGCCTTGAACCACAGCATCAGCTCGGTGAACAGGTAATCCATCAGCCCCGGCGGCGCATCGCGGACATAGCGCATCAGGTCGATGGTCGCCTTGCCCTTCCGGTCGGTGCGCCACAGGTTGGCAAAGGCCACGATCCGGCCCTGATGCCTGACGACGGCGATGGGAAAATTGCTGAAATAGACCGGATCGAACGCGCCGACGGAAAAGCCCTTTTCGGCGGTGTTCTTGTCGTCGAGCCAATCGTCAGAGATCTCGCGCAGGCGGCCCATCAGCGCATCGTCGATCGGGGCCTCGAGGATGCTGAATTCCAGGCCGTCGCGGATGGCGCGGTTGTGCGCGGTGCGCAGGCGCTTGCGGGCGCTGCCCTCCAGCCCGAAGGCGGCCAGCGGCACCACGGCTTCCTCGCCCATCTTGTGCACGGCCAACCCCATGTCGATCCACAGCGGCACACTTTCGGCGGAGACGGAATAGAATACCGGCCGGGCATTGGCCGAATGGGCGGCATCGTTGAATTCCCAGACCAGGGCGGCGGCCTCGTCGGGATCGCCCACGGGTTCGTGCAGCGCCACCCAGGTGCGGCCCTGCACCCGGTACATCAGAAAACTGCGCCCGCTTTCGGAAAACAGCAGCGACTTGTCGCCCGTCAGGGCGATGTTGGCTTCGGGGTCGGGCTGGGCCGCGATGATGGCGGCGGCGCGACGCAGATCCTCGTCGCTTGCGCGTTCGGAACGGAAGCTGCCGGGCCGCAGCGCGAAGATGAGCAGCACCAGCCCCAGCACGAGCGAGCCGACCAGCCCGGCGCGCATCGCGCGCGGCGCGGATTTATCGGTCGCGAACTGCCACCACAGCTCATTGGCGTAGGGCGTCGCCTTGTTGGCGAAGAACAGCACCGCAAGCGACAGGATCGCCACCCCCGCGACGATCAGCACCCATTTCACCGACAGCACGTTGCGCGTCAGCCGGGTGGTGCGGAAGAATTCCTTGCGCGTCGGCAGCAGGATCAGCAGCGCCAGCGCGAGGATCACGGCGCGTTCATAGTCGACCCCGTTGAGCAAGGAGGCGACGATGCCGCCGCCAAGCGCGCCCACCGACAGCCACCAGGCCCCCGAGACCCGCCGCAGCAGCCCGTGGGCGATGATTACCAGGGCGGCGCCTATCGCGCTCGACAGCAATGCGCCGCCCTCGACAAAGCCCAGCGGCAGCAGCAGCTCCATCTCTTCGGCGAAATCGCTGGTGGGCGGGATCAGCGACGACAGCAGCATGAAAAGCCCCGAGGCGAAGATAAGCGCCGACATCGCCATGGGCACGATCGCGCTGACCGCGCGGAATACCGGTGCCGCGCTGCCGATCTGCGCGCCCGCACCCTTGCCCGCGGGCTTGTCGCCCGCCTTGCTGCCGACCATGCGCATTTCCGACAGCGACAGCATCACCAGCGCGAGTCCGAAGGGCAGAAGGTAATAGATCAGCCGGTAAAGCAGCAGCCCCGCCGCCGCCTGATCCACCGGCACCGAGGCCGGCAGGGCGGCGATGATCACCGTCTCGAACACGCCCACACCGCCCGGCACATGGCTGAGAACCCCCGCCATCACCCCCGCGGCGAAGACCGCAAGAAAGGTGGCGAAGCCCAGATCGTTGGGCGGCAGCAGCAGGTAAAGCGTGGTGGCCGCCAGCAGCAGGTCGACCGCCGTGAATCCCAGCTGCCCCGCCATGATCCCCGGCGAAGGCGACACCAGCCGGAACCCGCGGATCGTCACCTCCGACCGGCGGAGCGCGAAAAACGCCAGGATGCCCACCGTCACCACGAGAATGCAGACCGACAGCCAGCGCAGCACCTGCGGGCTGAGCGAAACCGTCGAGTGCAGCGCATAGGGATGATAGGCCAGCGCGCCGAAGCCCAGGATCGTGGTGCCAAAGCCGAAGGCCAGCGACCCGAAGGCCGCGATGGCCGCAATGTCATACCCCGACAGCCCCAGCGCGGAATAGATCCGGTAGCGGACCGCGCCCCCCGTCACCGGCCCCGCGCCGATGGTGTTGCCGAAGGCGTAGCCCAGGAACCCGCCGGTGAAGACGACCGGCAACGGCAGCTTCTTTCCGATGTAGCGCAGCGCCGACCAGTCATAGCCGATCAGCGCGATATAGCCGCCCGCTGTGGAGAGTATCGCCAGCAAGATGATGTGGCGTGGCGTGCCCCGGACCTGCTGCATGACGTCCCTGAAATTGACCGGCGCCAGCAGGCGGTAAAGCGCATAGGTCCCCGCCGCGAACAGCGCGGCCGTCAGGATGTAGGGCAGAAGGGGTTTGATGCGGCTCCAAACCGTATCGGCGGGCAGGGCGTCGTCCTGAGGCACTCGACTGTCCTTCGCTCGTTAATCTCGTCGCTCCGGGCTGCCGCGGCCGCCCGCGGGGCGGGATATGCGGGCGCGGACCCGAAATTACATGCGCTTCTCAATGACGAAAGTGCCGACGCCATTCAAGTGGCGCCGGCACTTTCCCCCGCCGGGGGGTGCGTCGGTCATCCCGGCGCGGCCGCCCCGGGCGGGCGTCGGGTCCGGTATGGCTGCCGGTTACGCCTTGTCGGCGCTGCGGGTCGACAGCGTGACGTCCAGCGTCATCTTCTGGCCCTTGCGCAGGACCTCGACCTTGGAGGCCGTGTCGGGGGCGGTGGAGGCCACGGCGCGGGTCAGATCGCGCACGTCGCTGATCGCCTTGCCGTCGAAGCTGAGCACGATATCGCCGTTCTGCACGCCGGCCTTCTGCGCGGGGCTGCCGTCCATCACCTTCTCGACGACCGCGCCCTTGCTGCTGTCATAGCCCAGCACATTGGCGATCTCGGGCGACATCGGCTTGATCTGCACACCAAGCCAGCCGCGCTCCATCTTGCCGTCGTCCTTAAGGTCGGCGACAACCGTCTTGACCATGTCCGAGGGTACGGCGAATCCGATGCCCACTGACCCGCCATCGGGCGAGAAGATGGCCGTGTTCACGCCGACCACATCACCGGCGGCGTTGAACAGCGGCCCGCCGGAGTTGCCGCGGTTGATCGCCGCGTCGGTCTGGATGAAATCGTCGAACGGGCCGGAATTGATGTTGCGCGCCTTGGCCGAGACGATCCCCGAGGTCACGGTTCCGCCCAACCCGAAGGGGTTGCCCATCGCGATCACCTCATCGCCGACACGCAGCGCGTCGGAGGAGCCGAACTTGACCATCGGCAAGGGCTTGTCGGTCTTGACGCGGATCAGCGCGATATCGGTCAGCGGGTCGGTGCCCACGACGGTCGCCTTGTGGTCGCTGCCGTCGGAAAACTTGACGTTCACCTCGGTGGCGCCGTCGACGACGTGGTTGTTGGTGACGATCAGGCCGTCTTGCGAAATGATGAAGCCCGAACCCAGCCCCTTTTGCTGCTGCGGCGCCTCACCGCCGGGCATTCCCGGCATTCCGGGCAAGCCCGGGATCTGCCCGCCGAAGCGGCGCTGGAATTCCTGCATGAACTGGTCTTGGGACATCTGGCCATCGTGCGAGGCGGGCGTGATCATCGTCGACACTTCGACGCGGACCACGGCCGGGGACACGGTGCTGACCAGATCGGCATAGCCGCCGGCGGGCACGGCCATCGCCGTCGTCGGCGCGAGAGCCACGACGCCTGTGGACGCAAGCGCGGCGGCCAGCGTGTAGGAGGCGATTTTGCGGGCTTTCGTGGGGGTGCTATTCATGTGACGTTCTCCGTGGATGAAAACTCTTGGTGCTACGGAGATCGGAACCCTCGGTTTCGGGCAGTTAGCAAAAATTATACATATTTGTAATGTCACTTTTCCCGGCGCGCCCCCTCATTGGGCGAGCGACAGCAGGAACACGAACAGAACCCCCAGCAGCACCGCCAGCATCGTGGCGAAAAGCGTCTCGACCAGGGCGTATATCTTGCGGTCGTCGCGCTTGCGGTTGATCTGGTGGCGGATCGTCAGGAAGCGCAGCGTCGACAGGGCCACAAGCGTAGCGCTCATCGCGACCAGGGCAAGCCCGGTCCAGCCCCCCGAGGGGGTGTTGGGCAGCCGCTCTATCAGCACGCCAAAGCCCGCGATGGCGACGCCGGTTCTGATCCAGGCGAGGAATGTACGCTCGTTCGCGGCATGTTCGGGAAATCTGTCTATCACCCTGCGGCATCCCCTGTAATTTCTGTAACTTCCTGATGCGATCAAACTAACTTACTAATTTGCGGACGAGAAGCGGGGTCAGGATGCCTTTGTTTACCTATATCTGGCAAAAGGGGATCGTCAGCGCCTTTCTGACCGGGCTGTTCGTGTTGCTGCCGGTCATCCTGACGCTGCTGATCATCGAATGGCTGGTGGGCAAGCTGCGCGACGCGCTGGGGCCGGGCACGTTCTTCGGCGATCTGCTGACCACGGGCGGGCAGGCGGTGATCGGGCCTGCGCATACCACGATGGCGTTCTGGCTGGGCGCGGGGTTCGCGCTGCTGGGGGTCTGGGGCCTGGGCGTGCTGGTCAAGGCGCAGGCGCGGCGCAAGCTGGCCAACTGGATCGACGGTCTGTTCTCGGGCGTGCCTCTGGTCCGCACGATCTATCGCCCCGTCAGCCAGGTGGTGCGGCTGATGATGGTCGACAGCAGCGATGAATTCAGGGGCATGTCGGTGGTCATGTGCCGTTTCGGCGGCGAGCAGGGCGCCGAGGTCCTGGCGCTGCTGACGACACCGCAGGTCTATGACGTCGGCGGCAAGCGCCGTCAGCTGGTCTATCTGCCCACCTCTCCCGTCCCGATGTCGGGGGGGTTGGTCTTTGTCGCGGAAGATGCGATCAGCCGGGTGCCGCATATGGATGTCGACGATCTGATGAAAATCTATTTCTCGCTGGGCGCGCTGATGCCCGATGATGCCGACGGCGGGTTGCCGCGCTTTCGCCCCGAGCGGGCGGCCAAAGCGGCGGGTGGAGCGGCGGGGGCGACCGAAGCGACGGGGGCGGCGGACATGCCGCAAGATCCCGCGCAGGCGCACCCCTTCGGAGTTGCGAAAGACGACGGCGCATGATCTGGCTGAAGACGACCATGCTGGCGATGATCGACCAATACGGCGTCATCGCCCTTTTCGTGACACTGACGCTGGAAACGGTGGGCCTGCCGATTCCGGGCGAAAGCGCCCTGATTGTGACCTCGGCCATCGCCAGCACCGGACAGATCGACATCTGGCATGTCGCGATCGCGGCCTATCTGGGAGCGGTTCTGGGCGACAACATCGCCTATTTCATCGGGCGCCGTTACGGGCGTGCCGTGGTGCTGGCGCGGGGCGAGCGGTTCGGCATCACGCCGGAGCGATTCGCCCGCGCCGAAGCCGTCGCGCAGCGCTACGGTCCGATCATGGTGATCGTCGCGCGCTTCATCGTGCTGCTGCGCCAGTTGAACGGCCTGGTCGCGGGAACCTCGGGAATGCACTGGATGACCTTCCTGCTGTCCAACCTGCTGGGTGCCGCGCTGTGGGTGGGGTTCTGGACGGTGCTGGCCTACAAGTTCGGCCGCTCGGTTTCGATCATGCCCTTCGTGCAGAGCCACCTCTACCTGGTGATCAGCCTTGCCGTGGTCGCGCTGATCGGAATGATCCTCATCGTTTATCTGCGGCTGCGCAAAGCGCGCTGAGTTGACAGGAATGTAATCCCGGCGTCATGCGCGCAGGCTGCGTCTCTCCCACCTGTGAGATGTCACAGACAAGGAGACCTGACATGAGAAAGATCAAATCGATGGCCGCCAGCCTGCTTGCCCTCGCCGTTGTCGTGGCGGGGTTGGGCTTTGGCCTGATGGCGGTGGGATTTGCGATCACGATCGGCGCGCTGTTCGCGCTGGCGATGCGGCTGGGCGGGCCGGAGATGCTGCGCCGCGCGCAGGAACGCGCCGGACAGCAGGCCGGTCACGCGTCGGAACCCGGGTCCGTCGACACGCCCGCGGAACAGGAGTCCGCGGCACAGGACACGGTCGTCCCCGCCTGAGCAACAGCGGCAAGACCAACGGGGAGGAGCGGGCGTTCGCCTGCTCCTTTTTGCGTTTTCGGCGGAAAAGCGTCACGAAAGTTTGATGAAGGAAATGTAATCCTAGGTCCATCTTGGGGACGAGCCGCACCCATAGCTGCTTGTCACCGGGAGGAATGGTCCTTCTGTCAAACGGAGAACGAAACATGACGCGTAACAAACTGGCAATCGCCGCGACCTCTGCATTGATCGGATTCGGCGCGCTGGCGGGCACCGCCGCGCTGGCCGCCAGCCACACCGCCAACGGCGACTCCGCGCAGGAGCTTCAGCAGTTCCTGAACCAGAACCCCAATGTCGCCTCTGCCGTCGCGGCCGTCGAGGCCAAGACCGGCGGCAAGGTCACGGGCGCGGAATTCGTCGATGCGAACGCAGGCGCCGCCGCGACGGTCGAATTCGAGGTCAAGACCGCGAACGGCATGAACCAGACCGTTCTTTACAAGATGGCCGACGGCAGCATGAACGCGCGCGCCGATGACAGCAATCACGATGGCAAGGGCATGAGCGAGGACGACAGCCGCGACAACGGCGACAACGGCGCCGAGGCGGGGTCCGAGCAGAACGACGACCATCAGGGCGGTCAGGACGACGGCGAGAGCGATGACGGCGATGACGGCAGCGACGACAGCAGCGACGACGGCGAAAGCGGCTCCTCCAACAACTGAGCCACGACAGCCGACCCGGTCCCTGAGCCGGGTGACTGAATTCTGACGATTTCAGATGGGGCGGCCCTCGCGCGGGGCCGCCCCTGACGTTTGCGCAGGCCCGGCCCTCCTTGCTGTCGGTGCCCCCGTTCCTGGCGGCCCCCGGGCGGCGAGTGCGCGACCCCGCCGAGAGGAGCGAACGCCCCCGGAATGCCCCGGAACACTCCGGCGCCGCAGCAATGCCTCCCGCGAGCCAAGTGCCCGGCGATCAAGCGAATTTCGCAAATTTACGCATCCGTAACCTTCACGCAAGGGCAAGGCATATGCCGCGCTGCATCATTCAATCTGTTGACCGGTCCCGCACCGGCCCCGGGATCGCCTGCCCTTGGGCATGACGCGCCCCGCCGAGCCTCTGCGCGGATCCTCTCGACAGCAGATTTCAACCCGACCGATGGGCCGGGCGGCGCGCGTGGACGCGCTGCGGCCATCAATTTTTTCCGCGCAGGAGACGGACATGACCAGTACCGACGCTTTCAACACACAGGGCAACGCCACAGCCGTGACCGACCCCCATACCGGCGAGACACGCTATAACCGCGTGCCGCAGGTCACCTGGGATTTCTGGCTGGTCAAGCTGCTGGCGGTCACGGTCGGCGAAACGGCCGCCGACCTCATCAACACCAGCCTCGGGCTGGGGCTGACGAACACATCGCTGCTGATGTCGGTCTTTCTGATCGTCGCGCTGGTGTTCCAGTTCGCGCAGAAACGCTATGTGCCGGTCTATTACTGGACCACCGTGGTGCTGGTCAGCGTGGTCGGCACCTTGATCACCGACAATTTCATCGACAACCTCGGGTGGAGCTTTACCCCCGTCACCCTGTCGTTCACCGCCGCGCTCGCCGCGACATTCGCGGTCTGGTACATGGTCGAAAAGACGCTTTCGATCCACTCGATCTATACCTTCCGGCGCGAGGCCTTCTACTGGCTGGCGATCCTGTTCACCTTTGCACTCGGCACGTCGGCGGGCGATCAGCTGGCCGAAGGTCTGGGTGTCGGCTTCCTGATGTCGGGGCTGATGTATGCCGCCGTCATCGCGGTGATCGCGGGCCTGTTCTACGGCGGGCTGATGAACGGCATCCTGGCGTTCTGGCTGGCCTACATCATCACCCGTCCGATGGGCGCATCCTTCGGCGATTACCTGTCGCAGCCGGTCGCCAACGGCGGGCTGGGACTGGGCACCATCGTCACCAGCCTGATCTTCTTCGCCGCGATCGGCGCGACGGTCTGGTACATGACGCGCAGCAAGGACGGGCTGGAAGTCGCGCAGGACTGACCGCCGCGACAGCCGAACGACCGGCCGGGGCCCCCTGACGGGGGCCTCTTTGCGTGGCGGCGGCGGCCCGCCGCAGCTCGCGCCGGTCAGAAAGCCGACCTCAGGCGGCGCGGTGGTCTTGCGATCCGTGCAACAGCAGCCGGATGATGTCAGATCGCGTCAGGATGCCGACCAGCACCTCGTCTCGGGTGACCGGCACCACCTCGGCACCCTGCGCGGCCAGCCGGTCGAGCAGCAGGCCCACCGGCAGATCGTGCGCGGCCGCGGGCGGGGCGGGGCGCATGATGTCGCTCGCCACCACCGGCGGCGCGGGCTTGCGGCGCAGGCGCGGGATGGCGCGCACCTCGATCAGGGGCGCCAGCAGGTCGGCCTCCATCACCAGCCCCAGCAGCGCCCCCCGCGCGTCGACGACCGGCACGCTTTTGATCGCGTTGGCGCGGAAGAGGTCGACCAGCTGGGGAAAGGGCGTGTCGGCGCGCGCGCTGATGAGCTTTCGCGTCATCACGTCGGCGCAGCTCGTGCCCTGGAACCGGTGCTGCACGGCGTCATGTTCGGCCGCCGCCAGCAGCCGCGCCAGATCCGCTGTGCCCAGGTTGGTGGATTGGTTGAAGCGCGCGAGGATCGCCCCCAGATCCTCATTCGTCAGCCCGAGTTGCAGCGCGGCCTGCCGACTTTCGGGCGCATCGGCCTGACGGAATGGATAGACCCGGCCCGTCAGCCGGTTGTAGCCTATGGCCGCGCCCACCAGCGCCGATGTCGTCAGCCCGACCGGCAGTAGCGCGAACCACGCGCCCGCCGCCAGGACCGGCTCGGGGTCCAGCACGCTCAGCAGGGCCACGGCGCCGCCCGGCGGGTGCAGCGCGCGTACAAGCATCATCGCCAGAATCGCGCCGCCCACCGCAGCGCCCGCCGTCCATGGTGCAGGCACAAGCAGGAGCGCCGCCAGCGCCACCAGCGAAGAGACGATGTTGCCCACAACCGCCGACCACGGCTGTGCGAGAGGGCTGTTGGGCACCGCAAAGACCAGCACCGCCGTCGCCCCCAGCGGCGCGACCAGCATCACCGACACCCCCGGCATCGGACTGCCGAGCGAGACCAGCATCCCGCAGAGCACCAGCCCCACGCCCGCGCCCGTCGCGGCCCGGATCTGCTCGGCCATGCGAAAGGCGGACATGGCGGGCAGAAGGTGATGAGACGATCGCAACTGACAGCCCCCCGTTGATGCCCGTTTCGCCGCGCCCGTTTTGCGCGACCTGCTTCCCTTGCGTCATTTTGGGGCGAAAAGAAACGCGGTCGGCGCGCGCCGCGGCATTGCGCCGCGTCCCGCGCGAACCGGGCGCAACTCGCGCTGGCGCTGCAACCGCGGCCGATCATCGCCGGCGAAAACGTCTCGGCGCCCGATGCCAGCGTGCAACAGCGCGTGCTCGACCGGCTTCCGGCGCGCAAGCGGGAATCCGGCATCGCCCGTCTCATCATCAGCCGCGACGTGGCGGTGATGCGGGGACGATCAGTGCATGTCCTGCCCCTGCCCCTGCACGAGGGGCATGTCGTCGTTCAGCGGGACGGTCTGGCGTTCGATCATCCGGTGCACGCGCGGCTTGCCCGGACCCCGGTGCAAGGCGCGCAGCCTGTCGCTGACATCCGCGTCCGACTGGGTGCGCCGTTCGTTGTGGCGGATGTATTCCACCCAGGTCGGCACGTGGTAGCTTTCGGTCCACAGATCGGGGTTTTCCATGTCGCGCAGCAGCGCCCATTGCTGGGCGCCGTCGCGGATGCGGATGCGGCGGCGCTCGTTCATCGCGGCCATGAATTCCGACACGTCCTCCTGCGCGATGTTGTAATCGACCATCACCATGATCGGCCCGCTGCGATAGCGCAGATCCAGCCGCAGCGGCGGCTCCTTGAAGCGGCCCATCGGCGCCAGGTTGAGATGCGCGAACTCGGGCAGGCGCACCCACAGCCCGACCAGCGCGCCGCCGACCAGCAGACCCGCCGCCAGCAAGAGCGCCGTTCCGGGCGAGAAGGCGCGCGCCAGCGATCCCCACAGCCAGCTGCCGCCCGCCATGCCGCCGAACACGCCCGTCTGGTAAAGCGCCAGCGCGCGCCCGACGACCCAGCGGGGCGTGGACAGCTGCACGCTGACGTTGAAGAGCGACAGCGCGACCACCCAGCAGGCGCCGGCCAGCAGCAGCATCGCGCCCGACAGCCACAGATACGGGCTGAGCGCGATGACCGCGCCGGCCAGCGCGAAACCCGCGAAGGCCGCGCGCACGACATGTTCGTTGTTCATCCGCGTGCGCAGACGCGTATTGCCAAGCGCACCGCCCACCGCGCCCAGCCCGAAACACCCCAGCAGCACGCCATAGGCGAAGGCGGTGCCGCCAAGGACCTCCTTCACCACGGTGGGCAGGAGCGCCAGGATCGCCACCGCCGCCAAGCCGAAGACGAAGCCGCGAAAGATCACCCGGATCAGGTTGGGCGACATCGCGACATAGCGCAGACCGGCGGAAAAGGCGCTGCCGAAGGATTCGCGCGGCAGTTTTGCGCTGGCGGCGGGCGGGCGCCAGCGCTTGAGCGCGGCGATCAGCGCCAGGTAGCTTGCGGCATTGACGGCGAAGGCGGCGGGCGCGCCCGCGATGCCCACGATGGCGCCGCCGATGGCCGGACCCACGCTGCGCATCAGGTTGAACCCCATGCTGTTGAGTGCCACAGCCGAAGGAAGATCGTCGCGCGGCACGATATCGCCCATCGAAGCTTGCCACGACGGGTTGTGCAGCGCCGTGCCGCAGCCGATCAGAAAGGTGAACCCCAGCAGCAGCCAGGGCGTCAGCAGCCCCTGATAGGCCAGCGCCGCCAGCAGGACCGAGACCCCCAGCATGAAGCTTTGCGCCGTCAGCATCACCCGCCTGCGGTCGTAGCCGTCGGCAAAGACCCCCGCCAGCAACGAGAAGATCATGATCGGCAGCGTCACCGATCCCTGCACCAGCGCCACCATCGAGGGGTTGCTCGACAGGCTCGTCATCAGCCAGGCGGCGCCCACCGCCTGGACCAGCCCGCCGAAATTGGAGACCAGCGCGGCAACCCACAACATCCGGAAGGACCGGTTGGCGAGCAGGGACAGGGGTTGGCTGCGTTCCGGCATTCAAGGCTTTCCGTATGACCCGACGTCATGGATAGATAGATCGCAACGTGGGAACAAGCGGGCCCCGGCAGGAGGCGCGGCCTCAGCCCACCAGCTTGTTTATTTCCGCCTCGAGCTGGTGCTGCATATAGGGTTTCGCCAGGCGTGGCAGATCCAGGTCGTCGTCGTCGGGCAGTTCGGCATAGCCCGTCGCCAGCAGGATCGGCAGCTGCGGATGCATCTGGCGGACCGCCTTAGACAGCTGCCCGCCGTTCATCCGCGGCATGGAAAAATCGGTGATCATCAGATCGAAGGTCTTGCCGTCGTTGAGCACCTTCAGCGCCGCCGTGCCGGAATAGACGCCGGTGACCTCATGGCCCAGATCCTCCAGCAGCTCCATGCTGCTCATCGCGATCAGGACGTCGTCATCGACCAGAAGGATGCGCAGCGCGCGATGCGGCTGCGCGGGGGCGGCGTCAGGCGGCGCAGCCGGGACAGGGTCCGGCGCGGGTGGCGCGCTCGGCGCGGTCTCGGGGGCCACCGGCAGCCACAGTTCGGCCCGAGTCCCCTCGCCGGGGGTGCTGAAAAGGCGCAGCGCCCCGTGCATCTGCTGCGCCAGCCCCTGGATCATCGCAAGGCCCAGCCCGGTGCCCTTGCCCAATTCCTTGGTGGAAAAGAAAGGCTGCGTCGCCTGCTTGAGCGTCTCCTCATCCATGCCGACGCCCGTGTCGGTCACGCTCAGCACGACATAATCCCCGGGCGCCGCCTCCTCCTGCGCCTCGGTCAGGCTGGCCTGATGGGCGGATAGGGTGATCGAGCCGCCCTCGGGCATGGCGTCGCGCGCGTTCACGACAAGGTTCAACAGCGCCAGATCCAGCTGGGTGCCGTCGATCAGCGTCAGCGGCGCGGTCTCGGGCAGCTCAAATCGCAACGAGATCTCATCGCCCACGGATTTTGTCATCAGCTCGGCCGAGCCGCGGATCAGCTCCACCGGGTCGAGCGGCTGGATGGTCAGATCCTGGCGCCGTGCAAAGGCCAGCAGCCGCTGCGTCAGCGTGGCACCGCGCTGCGCGCCCTGAACCGCGCCGGTGATCAGGCGCTGCGCGCGCGGGTCATCGGGCAGATGCTTCTGCAAGAGGTCCAGGTTGCCGATCACCGCCATCAGCAGGTTGTTGAAATCATGCGCCATGCCGCCGGTCAGCTGACCGATCATTTCCATCTTTTGCGCCTGTCGCAGCTGGCCCTCGGTCTGTTCACGCTGCGCGATTTCGTCTAGAACGGATTTATGAGCCTGTTCCAGTTCGGCGGTGCGGTCGCGCACGCGCTGCTCCAGATCCTCGTTCTGGCCACGCAGCGTCGCTTCGGCCTGCTTGCGCACGGTGATGTCCGACATCACCCCCATCAGCCGCGCGGCGCCGTCTGGCGGGTGGGTCACGCGGGCGTGGATGTCGATCCAGTGCAAAGAGCCGTCGCCCCACACCAGCCGGACCTCCATCTTGAAATCCCTGTCCGCCGCACCTGAATGATGGAACATCTCCGTCACCGGGGCCCGATCGGCGTGGTGAATGATGGCGAGCATCTGCGCAAGGCCCAGCGGCTCATCCACCGGCCATCCGAAAAGTGCGTTGATGCTGGGGGATACCTCGATCCTGTCGCCGCCCAGCCGCATTTCCCACGGCTCCAGCTTGCCTGCGCGCAGCGCTGTGCGCAGGTTTTCCTCGCTTGTGCGCAGCTGCGCGATGCGGTTGCGTGCCTCGAACTGGCGGATGCGGCTGCGCAGCGCCGAGGTGGCCAGGCTGATGAAGGTCGTCGCGTGGAAGGGCCGTTCCAGGAAGGTGACGTTTTCCAGCAGTTCTGACAGGCGCGCGGCCTCGGGGTTGCGTTCGGGGCCGCCGCCGTGGCGGGTCAGCAGGATGAAAGGCAACGATGACCAGGGCGGCTGGGAGTGCAGAAACCGCGCGATCCCGGACAGATCGGCGTGGTGCACCGCATCCTCGGTCAGCACGGCCATCGCGAGATCATGCGACAGGGCATCGGCGAAAGCGGCCACGCTGTCGCATGTTCTGGGCCGCATGCCCGCGTCCCTGCAAAGCGAAGCGGCAATGGTGGCATCCCTGCCGTGGGGGGCGAGGATCAGGGCCGTGGGTGTCTGCGCCTCGGGAATCGCACTAATCCTTGGCAGTCGTTGCGAAACCGCCGGGGATCGGCGTGTCGCCAGCCCCTGCTTGAGGCTGCGCCTGCGCGGCGCCCGAGGGATGCAGCAGCTTGCTGCCGTCCACCATCTGCGGCACGCCGCGCAGCACCCCCTGAAAGCCCATCAACGGATCGCCCAGCGTCAGCCCCTTGGCGGCGATCTTGAATTCGCGGATCGTCTGTTCGTGCCGGCCGGTGCGCTTCTTGATGATCGATACCGCGCGGCGCACCTGTCCGATCGCCTCGAAATAACGCAGCAGCACCACCGTGTCGGCCAGATAGGTCACATCCACCGGCGCCTTCATGTCCCCGACAAGCCCGTGCTGTGCCACCGTCAGGAAGGTGGCCGCCCCGGAGCGGTTCAGGTATTGCAGCAGCTCGTGGATATGCAGCACGAGCGCGTTTTCCTCGGGCATGGCCGCCTGATACCCGTTGAGGCTGTCGATGACGACAGTCTTGCAGCCGAACTTGTCGACGCTCTGGCGGACGCGGTGGGCGAATTCTCCGGGGGACAGTTCGGTCGCGTCGATCTGTTCGACATGCAGCAGGCCCGCGCTTTCCATCTTGTCCAGATCGAAGCCGATGCCGCGCATCCGGTCAAACAGCAGGCCGAGTTCCTCGTCGAAGACGAAGAGCGACGCCTTTTCCCCGCGTTCGATCGCGGCGGCGATGAACTGGATCGCGAAGAGGCTCTTGCCCGCCCCCGCAGGCCCCAGGACGAGCGTGCTGGAGCCCTGCTCGATCCCGCCGCCCAGCAGCGCGTCCAGTTCGGGCACGGTGCTGGACACCTGCGCCCGGGTCTGCCGGGCGCGGCGTTCCAGCGCGACGAGGCGCGGAAAGGCCACCACCCCGCCCGTCTTGATGGCAAAGTCGTGATAGCCGCCGCGGTAGGATTGGCCGCGGTATTTCGACACCCTGAGGCGGCGCCGCTCGGCGCCGTATTCGGGCGACAGTTCCTGCAGCTGCACGACGCCATGCACGATGCTGTGCACCGTGCGGTCGGATGCCTCGGTCGTCATGTCGTCTAGCAGCAGCACGGTCGCGCCGTTGCGGACGAAATAATGCTTCATCGCCAGGATCTGGCGGCGGTAGCGCAGCGAGGACTGCGCCAGCAGGCGGATTTCCGACAGGCTGTCGATCACCACGCGGTCGGGGCGCAGCTGCTCGAATTTCTCGAAGATCAGTTTCGTCGTCTCGCCCAGCTCCAGATCGGAGGAATAGAGCAGGCTTTGCTGCTGGTTGGCGTCCAGCAGGCTTTCGGCCGGGACAAGCTCGAAGATGGTGAAATTATCGCCCACATCCCAGCCGTGCGAGGCCGCGCCGTTGCGCAGCTCCGCCTCGGTTTCCGACAAGGTGATGTAAAGGCAGTTTTCGCCCTCCTCTGCCCCTTTGAGCAGGAAGCGCAGCGCGATCGTGGTCTTGCCGGTGCCGGGATGTCCTTCGAGCAGAAAGACGTGGCCGCGCGACAGGCCGCCCGCCAGGATGTCGTCCATTCCGGGAACCCCGGTTTCCGCCTTGTCGCCCGATGACATTCGCTGCTCCGTCCGTGAGTATTGCAACGCATCAGAGTGTAGCAGATGCGAGGCGGCGCGGTAAGGGCGCCAGCCCTGAGGGATATAGAGTGTATTTTTGCCTGCCAAGGCGGGCGGGTGGAATTGACCCTTTCAGGCGCCCTTGACGCAGGCCACCTTCGACAACGCCGAAAATCGCGCCCGGATCGAGAGCAGGATCAAGCTGGGGCGCGCGGCCCGGGCCGACGATATCAGGGGCGCGGCGATCTGTCTTGCATCCGATGCGGCGGCGCTGGTGACGGGATCGGCGCATATGGTCGGCGGGGGCTAGACGGGGGCCCGACGGAGCTCGACGGGGGCTGGACCGCGGGCTGACCCGGACCACATGCACATGTCCGGCGGCAATCTGCCGCCCGGACGCATCGGGCCATCTTGCATCGGCGCCGCGCAGGCCCGAACATGGGACCCTCAGCCGGGCGGACCGCCGGGCATCCAGCCGACCTGGCAAGGGATCATCATGCAGGAAATCGGATCCATCGTACCGATGGGAGCGGCCTATTTCCCGGTGTCGCAGGCGGGGGGGCCGCAGCGCTATGCCTTTTTGCTGTTGCCGCAGTTCACGTTGCTGGCGTTCAGTTCCGCCGTCGATCCGCTGCGCATCGCCAATCAACTGTCGCAAAAGCCGCTTTATCGCTGGCAGATCCATTCCGAGGACGGCGCGGCGGTGCGCAGCTCTTCGGGGGTGTCGATCAATGTCGACGGGCCGTTGCCGCCGCTCGATCCGCAGGTGAAGCTGTTCGTCTGCTCGGGCAATCAGGGCGGCGTGTCGGCCGGCCCGCAGACGCTGGCCGCGCTGAACCGGCACCAGCGGTTCGGCGGCACGCTGGGCGGGATCTGCACCGGCGCCGTGACCCTGGCGCGTGCGGGGGTGCTGGGCGGGCGGGTGTTCACGCTGCATTGGGAAAACCAGCCCGCCTTTCAGGAAGCCTTCCCGGATCTGCACCCGACCGCCAACAAGTTCGAATCCGACATCCGGTTGCTGACCTGCGGGGGCGGCGCGGCGGCGATGGACATGATGATCGCGATCATCGAACGCGACCACGGCGCGGATTTCGCCGCCATCGTGTCGGATATGTGTCTGCGCCGCAGCGAGGTGCCAGGCGCGCTCGATCAGCGCAGCTCGCTCGGGGCGGCGATGCACACGCGCAACCCCAGGCTGATCGCCGTCGTTCGCCTGATGCATGAACACATCGAGGAGCCGCTCAGCCTGGAGGCGCTGGCGCGGCGCGTGGGCTATTCGCGCCGGCAGATAGAGCGGCAGTTCCGTCAGCTGCTCGACCAGTCGCCGTCGGCGTTCTACCGCAACCTGCGGCTCGACCGGGCGCGCAGCATCCTGGCGGATACCGACATGTCGCTGGGCGAGATTGCCGCCGCCTGCGGATTTGAATCCCTGGCGCATTTCTCGCGCAATTTCCGCAAACGTTTCGGCACGCCGCCCAGCCGGTTCAACCACCACGCCGAACGGCCCCTGCCGCCGCGGTAGGGGCCGGGAACAGCCCGTACCGACGCTTAGCCGTCGTCGATCAGGCCCTGTGTCCGCGCCCAGTACATCGGGCCGCCCAGATCGCCGGGAAAGCCGTAGCCGTGGGTCCAGATCACATCGATGTCGGAGGCGCGCGCGGCGATACCTTCGCGCAGGATCGCGCGCCCTTCGTCGACCAACGGGCCATGCGTGCGCGCGATGATTTCCGCCGCCTCGAGGGCGCGGGGCGCAACCCCCCGTCGCGCGGCCAGCGTGCGCGACAGCCGGGTGACATGCGGATCGGGCAGGGGGGTGCGCGCGCCATCCTCATAGCGGTACCAGCCGCGGCCGGTCTTTTGCCCGAAATGGCCCGCCTCGCACAGGGCATCGGCCAGCGGCTCCGCCTGTCCGGTGGCCTTCCTGTTGCGCCAACTGATGTCGAGCCCGGCCATGTCCTGCATCTCGAACGGGCCCATTGGCCAGCCGAAGTCCCGAAAGGCGGCATCGACGGCGGCAGGTGTCGCTCCTTCGAGCAGCAGCCGGGCAAGCGGCGCATTGCGCGCGGCCAGCATCCGGTTGCCGACAAAGCCGCGCGCCGCCCCCACGATGACCGGCTGCTTGCCCATCCTGCGCGCAAGCGCGAGCGCGCTGGCCAGCACGTCGGGGGCGGTGCGCGCGCCACGCACGACCTCCAGCAGGGTCATGCGCTGCGCGGGGGAAAAGAAATGCAGCCCGACCACATCCGCGGGTCGGGCGGTGACGGCGGCGATCGCATCGAGATCGAGGTAGGAGGTATTCGTCGCCAGAATCGCGCCGGGCCGCGCGATGCGATCCAGATCGCGGAAGATGTCCTGTTTGACGGCGAGATCCTCGAACGCCGCCTCGATGATCAGATCGCATTCCGACAGCGCGGCCAGATCGGTGGTGCCGACTATGCGCAGGCGGCGGGTCCGCGCCTGAGGCGCACTCAGCCGCCCCCGCGCGACGTCCTTGTCATAGCTTCGGGCGATCCGCGCGAGGCCCTTTTGCAGCGCCTCCTGCGAGACCTCGCGCAGGGTGACATCGAAACCCGCGTCGGCCAGCGCCATCGCGATGCCGCTGCCCATCAGCCCCGCGCCGACCACGCCCGCCCGCGCGAGGTGGCGGGCTTCGGGACGGGGACCGGGAAGGGCGCCGGGATGGGTGTCGCCCCGCGCGGCGTCGCGGATATCCCGAGGCAGCCGGGCGGCCTTGCGTTCGGCAAAGAACAGATGCCTGCGTGCGGCGGAAACGGGGCTTTCCAGCGCGGCTTGAAAAAGGGCGCGTTCGCGCGCCAGCGCCTCGACGGGCGGCAAGACCAGCGCGTTTCGGATCGCCTCGACCACCGCCACGGGCGCCGCCGAACGCGCCTTGCGCAGCAGCTTGCGGGCGTGATCGCCGAAGGCGGCCATATCGGGCGGCGGCATCGCATCTTTGCGGTGCAGGACCGGCGGCGAAATGGCGCCCTGCGCGTTGTGGCGGCGCAGGTGATCGCAGGCCGCGCGCGTCGGCGCGTCCTGCGCGCCTGCCACCGCGTCGATCAGGCCGAGGTTTCGTGCCGCGTCGGCGGGCAGGGGATTGCCGGTGCCGATCAGATCCAGCGCGGCCCGCGCGCCGATCAGATAGGTGGCGCGCACCGTGCCGCCCGCCCCCGGCAACAGCCCCAGCTTGACCTCGGGCAGACCCAGCCGCGCGCCCGGCGCGGCGACGCGAAAGGTGCAGCCGAGCGCCAGTTCCAGCCCGCCGCCAAGCGCGGTGCCGTGAATCGCGGCGACGGTGGGAAAGGGCAGCGCCTCCAGCCGCGCGATGACCTGCGGCAGGGTGGGGTCCAGCCGCTGGCCGAGTTCGGTGATGTCGGCCCCTGCGACAAAGGTGCGTCCGGCGCAGCAGAGCACCAGCCCGGTCAGATCGGTATCGGCGGCGGCGCGTTCCAGCACCTGCATCAGGCCCAGGCGCACCGCCTGTCCGATCGCATTGACCGGCGGGTTGTTGATGGTCACGATCCCCAGCGTGCCGTCGCGGCGCCAGGTGACGGGACCAGGTTCGAGGCCAGATCCGGGGCCAGATTCGGGGCCAGATTCGGGGCCAGATCCGGGGCCGGCTTCGGGCTGATCCGTCATATTGCCTCCATCGCCAGCGCGATGCCCTGACCCACGCCGATGCACATGGTGGCCAGCGCGCGCCCGCGCCCCGTCAGCGCCAGTTCCAGCGCGGCGGTGCCGACCAGCCGCGCGCCCGACATGCCTAGGGGATGGCCCAGGGCGATGGCGCCGCCGTTGGGATTGACCTGTGGCGCGTCGTCGGCAAGGCCCAGCTCGCGCAGCACGGCCAGCCCCTGGGCGGCAAACGCCTCGTTCAGCTCGATCACGTCGAAATCCGACGGTTGCAGGCCCAGCCGCGCGCAGAGTTTTCGCGTGGCGGGCACGGGACCCATGCCCATCACGCGCGGCGCGAGCCCCGCGACAGCCGCCCCCAGATAGCGCGCCCGCGGCGTCAGCCCATGCGCGCGTACCGCATCCGCCGAGGCCAGGATCATCGCGCCTGCGCCATCGTTCACCCCGGAGGCGTTGCCCGCCGTGACGCTGCCGCCCGCGCGAAACGGCGTGGGCAGGGCGGTCAGGGCCTCGGGGGTGGTGGTGCGGATATGTTCGTCGCGGTCCACGATCACCGGCGGGCCCTTGCGCGCGGGCAATTCGAGCGGCTCGATTTCACGCGCCAGCCTGCCGCTGTCGCGTGCCGCGGCGGCGCGCATCTGGCTGCGATGCGCGAACGCATCCTGATCGGCGCGCGAAATGGCGAAGGCCTCGGCCACGTTTTCCGCGGTCTCGGGCATCGAGTCGGTGCCGTGAAGCCGCGCCATCTCGGGGTTGACGAAGCGCCAGCCGATGGTCGTGTCGTGGATTTCCGCGCGGCGGGAAAAGGCGGTATCGGGCTTCGGCATCACCAGCGGCGCCCGCGACATGGATTCGACACCCCCCGCCACGATCAGCGCGGCCTCATCCGACGCGATCGCGCGCGCGGCAAGGGCCACCGCATCCATCCCCGATCCGCAAAGCCGGTTCAGCGTGACGCCGGGCACCGTGTCCGGCAGCTCCGACAGCAGCACCGCCATGCGCGCGACGTTGCGGTTGTCCTCGCCCGCCTGATTGGCGCAGCCCAGGATCACATCGTCGAGCGCGCCCCAGTCCACGCCCGGATTGCGCGCGCGCAGGGCGCGCAGCGGATGCGCGGCCAGCGTGTCGGCGCGCACCCCCGACAGCGCCCCGCCGTAGCGCCCGATCGGGCTGCGGATATAGTCGCAGAGAAAGACGTCGCTCATGCCCTCAGGCGTAGCGCATCGCGGCGCGGGCGCCCAGCCGGGAATTCATGCGCGGGACCCCTGCGCGCCGAGGGGCGGCGGCCAGGCGGGCGGCCTGGCGGGAGGTTTCGCGGGAGGTTTGGCACATCACTCCGCCTGCCAGCCCTCGGCGGTGCGGCGGAACCGGGCGGTGGTATGCAACGCGAAGGCGCTGTGGCCTTCGGGTGCGGTATGGCGGTGGATCTCGACCCGGTCGCCGTCCAAGATCAGGAGGTTGAAATCATTGTCCTCGCCCCGCACCCGCGACGACAGGCCGGTGCCCGCCTGCACCTGGAGAAAGGAATCGCGCCCGATCTTGCGCGCGAAGGGCTCCGCCCGCCAGGTGTGCAGATGGCCCGACAGCACGATGTCCGCCCCGCAGGCACCCAGCCGGTCGAGCGCCTTTCCCGCGCCCTTCGTCAGTGATTTCGTCTCTTCGGGGCCGTGCTCGAGCGGGTGGTGCAGCGCCACGACGTGGAACCGCCCGTCATGGCCCGCGCGGAACGCGTCGCAGACGCGGCGGACGGTCTTGCGCGCGATGCGGCCGCGCTGCCAGACATAGGGGTTGACCGTGTTCACGCCGATCACCGCGACCTCGGCGTCGATATGCGCAGGCTCCAGATCCTCGTCGATATGGCGGCGGTAGCGCGCCCAGGGCGTCAGCAGCCGCACGAACAGATTGTCCAGCGGCGTGTCGTGGTTGCCCGGCACGCAAAGCGTGGGCGCGGCGATGCGATCGAGAAAGGTGCGCGCACGGCGGAACTGGGACTCGCGGGCGCGCTGGGTGAAATCGCCCGAGATGACCACCAGATCCGCCGCCATCGCGTTGATCGCGGCCAGCAGCGGTGTTTCCAGATCGGCGCGGTCGCGGCCGAAATGGATGTCGGACAGGTGGACGATCCTACGCATGGGCGGCGCCGCCGCGATCTGGGTTGCGTTCCGTGTTCCCTTCGGCCCCCCGCACGCCGGATGGCGCGGGGTCGGATCGCGTGGCGCCGGACTCGGGCACGATCACCTGCAACGCATCGTCCAGCACCCGGAAATGAAACGGGTTGCGCATCACATCGCGTTCCCCGTCGCGGGCGACCAGGCGGCGCTTGCGCCGGGTCTCGATCACCACGTCCCGGCCGCAGAGCAGCTCGAAGTCGCTGTCGGGGTCCAACCGGTGCCCGGCCAGCGAAAGCGCACGGCGGATCAGGCCAAGCCGTCCGCAATCGGGCGCCACCAGGATGGCGAACTTGCCCTCCGCCACGCATTGCGTGCCCCCCAGCCCCAGCTGATCCAGCTGGAACTGGTTGTTGAGCACGAACACGAGGGGGGATTTGAATTTCCGGCCCTGGCCGTCCAGCGTGATGCGGATCGACAGCGGCGTGCGGAACCGCGCCAGCGTCAGGATCACCGACCAATAGGCGGCGATGCGGCTGCGGCCCCAGCGCTTGTAGACCCCTTCGCGCGTGGCCAGGATCGACGCATAGGCGCCGAGGCTTGCGTTGTTGAGGAACACGCGGTCGTTGACCAGACCCACGCGCACCACGCGGCCATGGCCCGCGGCGATGACCTTCAGCGCCTGTTCGGGGTCTTCGGGAATGCCGAAAGAGCGCGCGAAATAGTTGAAGGTGCCCAGCGGCAGCACCCCCAGCCGCGCCTTCTGGCCGCGCAGCGTGTCGGCCACCCCGCAGATCGTGCCGTCGCCCCCGGCGGCCACGATTGTGGAATAGCCCTTGTCGAGCGCCTTTCGCGTGACCGCGCCCACGTCCTCGCCCGGCTGGAACAGCGAGAGGTCGAACCGGCCGGGATGCGCGTCGCAGAGCGCCTTCAGCCCGTCGCGGTCCAGCTTTTCCGACCCTTTGCCCGAGCCCGCGTTCATGATGATGCAGATGTCCGCCATGCTCATGCGCCGGGCGCGATCACGCGCGCAGCTGCCATCCGTGCGTCCCCGGTCGGGCAGGCAGGGTTTCGGGGCAGCATCGGGGGCCGATGGCGGGACAATCTGGAGAACATGAAACCTCTGCTTTCGTTTGCCGCGTTCGCGTCTGTGCAATAAATGCGCGGCGCGCGCTTTGGTTGCATCGGCCCTGAAAGAAGCCGCTTTGTCGGGGTATGGGCACGGGGGCGGGCGACGCGCGCTTCGCGGATCGGGGGCGCCGCCCCCGGGCCCCCGGGATATTTGCGACCAGAAGAAGCGGCGGTTTAGCGGTCGCGCAGCGCGTGCGCAGGCTGTATGCCGAGGACATGAGCGATGACATGCACGACCCCGACAGCCTCGAGATCTTTCTGGCCGCCCCGCCGGGGCTGGAGGACATGCTGGCCGCCGAGGCGCGGGAGAAGGGCTTCGACGTGCTGGCGACGCTGCCGGGCGGGGTCACCTGCCGCGGCGGCTGGGCCGAGGTCTGGCGCGCCAATCTGGAACTGCGCGGCGCGGGCCGGGTGCTGGCGCGGATCGGCCGGTTCATGGCGTTCCATCTGGCGCAGCTGGACAAGCGGGCGCGCAAATTCGACTGGGGCGCGGTGCTGCGCCCCGATGTGCCGCTGCGGGTGGAGGTCACCTGCCGCAAGTCGAAGATCTATCACGCGGGCGCCGCCACCCAGCGCATCGAAACCGCCCTGCGCGAGGAATTCGGCGCGACCCTGAGCCCCGAGGCGGAGATCGTGCTGAAGGTGCGGATCGACGACAACAACGTCTTGATCAGCGTCGATACCTCGGGCGCGCCATTGCACCGGCGCGGCCACAAGGAGGCCGTCGGCAAGGCGCCGATGCGCGAGAACCTGGCGGCGCTGTTCCTGCGCCGATGCGGCTTTGACGGGTGCGAGACGGTGGTCGATCCGATGTGCGGGTCGGGCACCTTTGTGATCGAGGCGGCAGAGATCGCGGCGGGGCTGCAGCCCGGACGCTCGCGCCGCTTTGCGTTCGAGCAGTTGGCGCCCTTCGATGCGGACGCCTGGGCCGCGATGCGCGCGCCGCGGCTGCCACACGAGCGTGGAGTGCGGTTTTACGGCCACGACCGCGACACCGGCGCGATCCGGTCCAGCCAGGCCAATGCCGAACGCGCGGGCGTGGCCGGTCTGACCTGTTTCACGGCCCAGCCGATCAGCGCGTTGACCCCGCCCGAAGGCCCCCGGGAAGGCCCGAATGGGGGGTGTGGGGGGCTGGTCATCGTCAACCCGCCCTATGGCGGGCGCATCGGCAACAAGAACCTGCTGTACGCGCTTTACGGCACGCTGGGTCAGGTGCTGAGCGCGCGGTTCGCGGGCTGGCGCGTGGGGCTGGTGACCAGCGAGCCGGGCCTGGCGAAGGCCACCGGGCTGCGGTTCACCGACCGCGATCCGCCGGTGGCCTTTGGCGGGCTGAAGGTGGGGCTTTACCGCACGGGGCGGCTTTAGCTTTCCGTCAGGCCGCTGCCGCCGCGTCGAAGAAAGCGCGCTCCAGGCGCACGGCCTCTTGAAAGCTTGCCGTTGCAAGGGCCTGTTGCTGCGGGCTCAGATCCGTCCACAGGGTGTCGAGTTGATCGCGCAGATAGCGCACCACGGCTTCGAACCCCGGGCCGCTGTGCAGGTCGATCCATTCCGCGAACCAGAACGGCAGCGCCCGGTCATAATGCCGATAGCGTTCCGCCCAGGCGAGATAGCTCCATTCCGCGACGATGAGCACGGCGAGCATCTGTTCGTAGCGCCCGGAATGGCGGGCGTCGGCCATCAGCTTCTGGAAGGCCGCCGTTTGCGGGGCGGGGTCCGCGGCCTGCGCCTCGGCAGAGACATCCAGCGCCTCGAAGCTGCGCAGGAAATAGGTGTTTTCCGTGCTGGTGATCAGCCCGAGGAACTGCGCCGCCGGGACCGCGTCGGCCAGCGTCGGCGCATGGGCGACCGCCGAGGCGAGCAGCCGCACGAACTGGTCGATGAACTTGTAATCCTGAACAAGATACCAGCGCATCTTGTCCAGAGGCAGCGTGCCATCGGCAAGCGCCTTGCAGAAGGGATGATCGGTGGCGGCATCCCAATCCGCCCTGACGCTGTCGCGCATCTTTTCGGTGGGGCGCATATGGTTCCCTTTCTCTGTCCGGCGTTGTGCGGAGGGTCCGGCAGGCCACAGCCCGCAAATCCGGTCGGGCGTCAGCCGACCAGCCTCTCGGCGCGCACCCAATCCCAGGTCCGCTCGACGATCCTCGTCATCCGCGCGGTGATGCGTTCCACGTCGTCCTCGGTCACGATCATCGGCGGGCAGAGCGCCAGCGTGTCGCCCGTGTTGCGGCAGATCAGGCCCTCTTCGTGGCCAATCTCGAACGCCTTTATGCCGACCTTCCGCGCGGGGTCGAAGGGGGTGCGGGCAGGTTTGTCGGCCACCAGCTCGATCCCCGCGATCAGGCCGGTGCCGCGGACCTCGCCCACCAACGGGTGATCGGCGAGGGGGGCAAGCTGGCGGTGCATCAGCGCGCCCATGCGGGCCGCGTTGCCGATCAGGTCGCGCTCCTCGATGATCTTGAGGTTTTCCAGCCCCACGGCGGTGGCGACCGGGTGGCCCGATGCGGTGAAGCCATGCCCGAAGGTGCCGATCTTGTGGCTGTTGTCGGCAATCGCGTCAAAGATCGCCTCGGAAAACAGGATCGCGGCCAGCGGCATGTAGCTCGACGTCAGTTGTTTCGACGTCACCATAATGTCGGGGGTAAAGCCGTAGTGCACCGCGCCGAAGCTGCTGCCCAGGCGGCCGAAGCCGTTGATGACCTCATCGGCGATCAGCACGATGTCGTATTTGCGGCAGAGCGCCTCGATGCCGGGCCAATAGCCCTCGGGCGGGGGCATGACGCCGCCTGCGGCCATCAACGGCTCTCCGATGAAGCCCGCGATGGTCTCGGGGCCTTCGGCGAGGATGCGCTCCTCGGCCTCCGCCAGCAGGCGGGCGGTGAAACCGGCCTCGCTCTCGCCTTCCGCGCCGAAGCGGTAGAAATGCGGGCAGCTCAGGTGGCTGACCGGGATCGCGGGCAGGTCGAAATCGCGGTGGTTCGCGGGCAGCCCGGTCAGCGAGCCGGAGGCGACGGTGATGCCGTGATAGCCCTTGGCGCGGGCCAGGAACTTCTTCTTCTCGGGGCGTCCGAGGGCGTTGTTCATGTACCACAGCATCTTGACGACGGTGTCGTTGGCCTCGGACCCGGAATTGGTGAAAAAGACACGGGTCAGGTTCTCGGGCGACATTTCCACCAGCTTTTCGGCCAGGCGGATCGACGGCTCATGCGCCTTGTGGGCAAAGCTGTGGTAATAGGGCAGGGCCTGCATCTGGCGGTGCGCGGCCTCGACCAGCCGCTGTTCGTTGAAGCCGACGCCGACGGACCACAGGCCCGCAAGCCCCTCGATATACTGCTTGCCCGCCTCGTCGAAGACATGCACCCCCTCGCCGCGGGTGATGACCAGTGGGCCGTGCTCGGCATGGGCGCGGGCGTCGGTATAGGGGTGCAGCGCGGTTTCGATGTCGGCCTGCGCCAGCGAGTTGGACAGAATGCTCATGAGGTGGTCCCCTGAATGGTTGCGGTTCGCGCCTGCCGGTCAGATGTCGAGAAAGCCGGACAGGAATGCGGCAAGATTGTCAGGCAGGTCGTCGGAAAGATAGCCGCCTTCCTGCACGATGGTGGTGGGCAGGCGCGCGGCGGCGATGGCGCGGCCGGCCGCGTGGAATCCGGGGGTGGTGACGGCCAGCCCGCGCAACGGGTCGTGTTCATGCGCGTCCAGCCCCAGCGACAGCACCAGCATCTGCGGGGCATAGGCGGCGATGCGCATCAGTGCCCGGGCGACGGCGTCCAGCCAGACCGCGTCGCCGCTGTCGCGCGGCAGCGGCAGGTTGACGGTGTGCCCCACCCCCGCGCCGCTGCCGGTTTCATGCGCGTAGCCGGTGTAATAGGGATAGTAATCCATCGGATCGGCATGGATCGACACGAAAAGCACATCGGCCCGAGCGTAGAAGATCCCCTGCGTGCCGTTGCCGTGGTGCACGTCGATATCCAAGATCGCCACCCGGTCGACCGCGCCGCGCAGATGTTGCGCCGCGATGGCGGCGGGGTTCAGCAGGCAATGGCCCGCGGCGGTATCGGCATCCGAATGGTGCCCCGGCGGCCGGCAAAGCGCATAGGCTGCGGGCGCGCCTTCGAGAACCGCCTGCGCCGCCGCGACAGCGCAATCGACCGCCCGGCGCGACGCGGTCCAGCTGTGCTGGCCGATCGGGCAGGAGGCGTCGCCCATGTGCCACCCGGCCCGCGCGACCAGGCTTTGCGGATAGGTGGCGTCGGCTTTCTGCGGGTGGGTGTTGGGCACGACCTCGGGGCCGGGATCGCGCAGCGCCTGCCACCTGTTCCAGGCGGTTTCCAGAAATTCCAGAAACCGCGGGGTATGCACCGCCGACAGCAGGGCGGGGTCGCAGGCTGGCGGCTCTTCGGTCTGCAGCCCGATGCCGTGCAGCCCCTGCAACAGCAGCTCCGCGCGGCGGGGGCTTTCGGCGTTTGCCGCGACACGGCCGTGCGTCAGGCGAAAGGACGGATCGTGCAGCGCGGAATCCTGGGCGTAAAAGCACCTCATCTGGGGGTCCTCGTCACGGTTTCGCTGCAACCTAGGCGGTGTGCGCGGGCTTGTCGACGGGGCTTGTCGGCGGGCTTAGCGGCGGGGCAATTCGCGCCGCGCGGGGCTGGCGTTTGCCGCATCGGGGCGGGTAGGGTACGCCCCATGGTACCGAAGGCACAGTTGAGGCAGGAGGGGCGCGTGAAGGACAGACGAAAAGGCGTGGCGCTGTGTTCGCAAACCGCGCTGCTGGAGGACTACGGGCCCGCATTCGCGGACCTGGCCCCGCAGATCGACCTGCGCGCGCCGCAGGACATAGACGATCCCGCACAGGTGGAATTCGCACTCGCGTGGAAGCCCGCGCCGGATGCCTTCGCGCCCTTCCCCAACCTGCGGGCGGTGTTTTCCGTCGGCGCGGGGATGGATCCGATCCTGGCCTGCCCCTCGTTGCCGCGCGATGTGCTGTTGCGCCGTGTCGAGGACCCCGATCAGGCCGATCAGATGGCAGGCTTCGCGGTGTTCCAGACGCTCTGGCATCATCGGGACATCTTCGCGACGCTGCGCGCGCAGGCCGAGGGCCGGTGGTCGCGCGTCAGCGGCGGACGCAGCCCCGCCGCGGTGCCCGTGGGCATCCTCGGCTTTGGCCATATGGGCCGCAGCATCGCGCGTGCCCTCGTGGGGCTTGGGTATCCCGTGCTCAGCCTGACGCGACGTGCGCCGGACCCCGAACCCGGCGTCACGCATCATCGACAGGACACCCGCGCCGCCTTTCTTTCCAGCTGCCGCATATTGATCAACGTGCTGCCGATGACCGACGCGACGCGCGGCATGTTGAACGCCGCGCTTTTCGATGACCTGCCGCATGGCGCGGCGCTGATCCATCTGGGACGCGGCGCGCAGCTCAACGAGGCCGATCTGCTCGGCGCCCTGGCCAGCGGTCAGCTGTCGGGGGCCTCGCTCGATGTGTTCGCGCAGGAACCGCTGCCCGCCGATCACCCGTTCTGGCGGCATCCGCGCATTCTGGTCACCCCCCATACCGCATCGGAGGCCGAGCCGCCCGCCATCGTGGCCTCGGTCCTGAGCGGTCTGGCCGCGCTCGACCGTCAGCGCGATGGCGCGGGCGGCTCACAGGGTCAGGAGTGATTGAGTAAAATTCGCGCGATACGGATGCCCGCGCGAAAGGATTTCTTCATTCTCGAGCGCCACTCTGGCACGGCAATGACCGTGGTGATGCCAGATGGCGACAACAACCGCAATCCACCGCACGGGCCGGCCCGATCGCACGGCCAGACCCGAAAATGCCGACGCCGCGTTGCGCACGCTGCGCGGACCCCTCGCGGCAGCCGCCGTTCTGGGCGTGCTGGTCAATGTGCTGGTCCTGACCGGACCGATCTACATGTTGCGCATCTACGATCAGGTGCTGGCGCATAGGTCGGTGGAAACGCTGGCCTGGCTGACGGCGCTGATGGTGGTGCTCTATCTTGCGATGGGCGCGCTGGAGGACGCGCGCGGGCGCATCTTCCGGCGCTGCGGGATGCGCCTCTACGCCGCGATGCAGGCGCGGGCACATCGGGCCTGCTTGGCGGGGCCCGGGGCCTGTGCCGGCTCCGGCACAGGGGCGGAAGGCGCCGAAGCCGGGGCCGCGGCGCGGAACGATCCGCTGCGCGATCTGGACGCGGTGCGCCGTGCCCTGGGCGCGGGTGGCGCGGCGGCGGTGCTCGATCTGCCCTGGACGCCGATCTTCATCCTGGCCATCGGGCTGTTCCATCCGCTTTTGGGTGCGGTGGCGTTTTTCGGGGCCGGGGCGCTGGTGGGGCTTGGCGCGCTCAGGCGGGTCTGGACCCGCGCCGCCTGCGACCGCGCGGCCATGGCCGAGGGCGCGGCGGGATCGCTCGATCGCGCGGTCGCGCGCAATCCGGCCCTTGTCCGCGCGCTGGGGGCGGCGCCGGTGATGGCGCATGGCTGGAAGGTCCACCGCCTGCCCGGCTTCATCGCGCGGCTCGGGGCGGAGGATACGGCCGGCACGGCCATCGCGGCGGGCAAGACCCTGCGCCTGATGCTGCAATCGCTCATTCTGGGGACGGGGGCCTATCTGGTCCTGCGCGACGCGCTGTCGGTGGGCGCGATCTTCGCATGTTCGATCCTGCTGGGCCGCGCGCTGGTCCCGGTCGAAAGCGCCATCGCGCAGCTGCCCGCCCTGCGCAACGCCCTGGCGGCCTGGCGACGCCTGGCGCGGCTGGAGGACCCCGCCGCCATGGCACCGGCTCGGCCACGGCCGACGAAGGGGGCGCTTGTGGTCCGGGATCTGACCGTCTTCGCACCCGGCCGCCGGAGGGCGGCGCTCCGGCTCATCTCCTTCACCGTGCAGCCGGGGCAGGCGATGGGCGTGATCGGACGGACCGGCGCGGGCAAATCCGCGCTGGCTTGCGCGCTGACCGGCCAATGGGCGCCGGCGGCGGGCTTGATGCGGCTCGGCAACGCTACATTGCCCGTGGCGGGGACGATGCATGGCGGCGTCGGCTACCTGCCGCAGCAGCAGATCTTCTTCGACGGCACGATCGCGCAGAACATCGCGGGGTTTGCCGCCGGGGCGGGGCTGAGCGCGGTCGAAACCGCGGCCAAGGCCTCCGGCGCGCATGATCTGATCGCCGCCCTGCCGGAGGGATACGACACCTACGTAAGGGCGGATGCGCCTGCCCTGTCGATGGGCGCGCTTCAGCAAATCGCGCTGGCCCGCGCGCTCTTCCACGACCCGCAGCTTCTGGTGCTGGATGAGCCGGCGAGCCAGGCCGACGCGGACGGAATCGCCGCGCTCGAACGGCTGACAGCCTCATTCCGGGCGCAGGGCAAATCCATGGTCATCATGACCCATCGACCGACGGTGATTGCGCGTTGCGACACCGTCTTGCTGCTGGAAAATGGGCGCGTCCGGTCGCTGGGGCCACCGCCCGGCCTTCCGAAGACGAACGGCCTTTCGGCGGGTCCCCCCGCGCCCGATCGGCAACTGCTGCCCGCCGAAAGCCGCCCGACATGACGCGCGCCCTTGCCACTGGTCCAGCGCAGGCCTTTTCATTCGGCGGCGCCATCTGGGGCGGCGGCATCACCCTGGGCTTGCTGGCGTTGCTGGTCGCGGCGTGGCTGGCATTCGCGACGACATCGCGGGGATTCGCGGTCGCGGTCGTCGTCCGGCCCGAGGTGCCGGTGTTCGTGCTGCGCGCGCCCGCGCCGGGCCGCATCGCCGAGGTGTCGGTGCGCAATGGCGCGCGCGTGGCGAAAGGCGACCGGCTGCTCCGGCTCGATGATCGGCTGATCGCCTCGGAAATCGCCCGCAAGGAAATCGAGCTGGCCGACGTTCTCGCCCGCCAGCGGCTGTTTCAGGTGGATCTCGAGGGGGGGGATGCGGCCGCATTGCCGGTCGCCGTCAGCCTGACGCCCCGGGGTGGCGGCGGGGCAGGCGATGCGCAGCGGCTGGAGGACATGATCGAGAACCGCCGCGCGCGCGCGCGGATCGAGCGGTTGGACGGGTTGCGCGACGCGCAGGATGTGCGCCTCAAGACCGACGCGCTGCGCCGCAACGAAGCCGCATTGAGGCGGCAGCAGGATCTCCTCGCCGCCAATCTGAAAGATCAGGAAACGCTGCACCAGCGGGGACTCGGCAGATCCCAGCTCTTGCTTGCCGCGCGGATCGAGCTTGAAAAAACCCGCGAAAGGCTGGCGCTCGTGCGGCTCAGCCGGGCGCGGCTGCATCAGGAGACCCGGCTGCGAAAGTCGCAACTGGCGCAGGGGCTCATGGCGAAATGGGATGCGGCCCACGTCGGCTTGCTGGATGCGGCGACGGCGGAGGCATCGCTGCGTGTCGAGCTTCGCACGCTGCGGCTGCGGCGTGACCGGCTGACCGTCGCCGCGCCCTTCGACGGGGTGGTGCAGGGCCTTGCGGCGACGACGGGCGCGCATGTCACGCCCGGCGGGCCGCCGCTGCTTTCGCTTCGTCCGGCGCAGGGGGCGCTGCGGCTGCATTTCCTGCTGCAGCCTGACGAGGTGCACAAGGTCGCCATGGATCAAAGGGTCTCGATCACCCTGCCGACGGGGCCGGGGCGCGCTGCCGACGCCATCGGCCCTCCGGCCGCGGGGGCTGATGTCGTGGAGGCGCGCATAGCGGCGATCACGCCGCGCAGGATCGGCAGCCAGGGCCGCCAGGAGGACGTGTTTACCGTCGAACTGGCCTTGCCCGACGCGCTGCTGCCGGAGTTGGTGAGGGCGGATGTGATCCGCGACGGCCAGCAGCTGGAAGGCATCGTCCATGAACCTGGTTGAGCGATCTTGCGCCTTCGGGTTCAGGCGCCCCGGCTTGCCGCGCTCATGGCCTTATGCCGCGATTTGTGCCGCCTCAGGCGATTTCGCGCCAGAGCCCCGGCGCCATCAGCACGAAGATCGTCAGCATTTCCAGCCGCCCGGCGTACATGCCGAAGGACAACAGCCACTTCGCCCCATCCGGCAGGGAGGAGAAATTGCCCGCAGGCCCGATCACCCGCCCGATGCCGGGGCCTACATTCGCCACCGCGGTCAGCGCCCCGCTCAGCGACGTTTCATATCCCAACCCGAAAAACGCCAGCGATACCGCCAGAAAGAAGACAGTGGCGGCGTAGAACACGAAATAGGTGATAACCCCATTCATGACGTCCAGGCTGACCGGGCGGCCCTCGTAGCGCGGGATGAAGATGCCGTGCGGCTTGTGGATCGTGCGGATCTGCGAGACCAGAAACCGGACGAAGATAATCCACCGCATGACCTTGGCGCCGCCCGCGGTGGACCCGGTGCAGCCCCCGATGGCGGTCAGGATGAAAAAGACCACCGCCGCCAGCGGCCCCCAGGAGGTGTAATCGGCCGTGGCGAAACCGGTCGTCGTGACCACCGAGACCACGTTGAACGCCACGTGGCGCAGCGCCTGCAACACCGGCACCTCGCCGGTGATGACCCGCCAGGCGGTCAGCGCCGCGATCACGACGATCAGGCTGGTGACAAGGGCCTGGACCTGTTCATTGCCGAAGGGTTTCCGGTGCACGATGCGGATGTACCAGGCAAAGGGCAGCGCCGCCGCCAACATGAAGACCGTGCCCGACCATTCCAGAAAGGCGCTGTCGAAATAGCCGAAGGAGGCATCGGAGGTCGAATAGCCGCCCGTCGAGATCGTGGCGAGCGCGTGGATCAGCGCCTCGAACCCGGTCATGCCGCCGCCCAGATAGACCATGAAACACAGCACGATCAGCCCCAGGTAGATCCAGACCGTCGCCAGGGCGAAACGGCTGGCGCTGGTCATTTCCTTGTCGCCGCGCTCCGAGCTTTCGGTGCGGAACAGCTGCATCCCGCCCACGCGCAGGATCGGCAGCAGCGCGATGCCGGTCACGATGAACCCGATCCCGCCCAGCCCCTGCAACAACGCACGCCACAGCAGGATGCCCTGCGGCGTCCGGTCGAGGCCGGTCAATGTGGTGGAACCTGTCGTGGTGATGCCGGACATCGCCTCGAAGAAGGCGTCGGTCGGGGTCATGTTCCACATCCACAGGGGAAAGGCACCGGCCGCGGCGCCGGTCACCCAGACGCTGGCGGTCAGCAGGAAGGTGTGCAGCCTGTGCAGCTGTTCCAGTCGCGTGGCCGAGGCGAGGCAAATGCTGACGCCGACGGTGCCCGTCAGCACGGCCGATTCCATGAACAGAGTTTCGGTGGCGGGAAAGAACAGCCCGTCCACCGCCATGAGGGCGGCCATTGCGACCAGCAGCAGGCCGTTGACGAAGATGACAAAATTCATGGGCCGTTCAATGCGTCTGAACCGGAGTCACGGGCCGGTATCCTCTCATGGCGCGCAAATGTCGAGAGGGCAGGCGGCGCGCGCCGACGTGCGAAAGACGCGCGGGCGGCGCTTCGGGCCGGTTTCGCCTCAGCCCAGATGCACGGTGCCCGGTGGATACCGGATCAGCGGGGGCAGGTGGGTGGCCAGGAAAAATCCCAGCGTCAGCGGCCCCACCCTGCCGACGAACATCAGCGCCATGATGATGATCCGGCCAAACCCGTCAATGTCGACCATCGCCCCGCGCGACAGCCCCACGGTGCCGAAGGCCGAAACCACATCGAAGGCCAGATCCAGGAATTCCCCGTCATGCGACAGCAGGATGAAAAACATCGCGGTCATGACCGTCAGCACGCTCATCATGCTGAGGGCGAGGACCTTGATCACTTCGCTGACCCCAAGGCTGCGCCCGAACACATGCAACGTGGAGCGGCGCCGGAAAAACGCCAGTGTCGCCAGCAGCAGAACCACAAACGTGGTGACCTTGATGCCGCCCGCGGTGGAGGTGCTGCCGCCCCCGATCATCATCAGCGCCATCATCATCAGCGAGGTGTTGTCATGCAATGAGGCGATATCGACGGTGTTGAACCCTGCGGTGCGCGTCGTCACCGCCTGAAACCAGCTGGCCATGAGCCGCGCGCCGGTGCCGTCCAGCTGGCCCAGCGTCCGCGGATTATGCCATTCCAGCAGCGCGAAGGCGACGACCGACCAGGCGATCAGCAGGGCGGTGCCCGACAGCATGATCTTGCTGTGCAGCGACAGGTGCCGCCAGTTCCGCTTGCGGTTGAGATCGGACAAAACGGTGAACCCGAGCCCGCCGACGATGAAAAGCGCCGGGATCACGAGGTTGATCAGCGGGTGATCGACGAACCCGGCAAGATTGTCCGGAAACAGCGCGAAACCCGCGTTGTTGAAGGCGGAGACCGCGTGGAACACCGCGTCCCACATGCCTTGCGCCCAGCCGTAGCGCGGCACGAAGACCAGCGCCAGCAGCAGGGCACCGATGATCTCGAAGGTCAGCACGACGCGCAGGATCACCCGCACCAGCCGCGTCAGATCGCTCAGCGAGGTCTGGTTGAGGTCCTCGCGCAGGTAGAACTTGGACGAAAAGCCGACCGATTGCTTCAGCAGCGACAGCATCAGCACCGCGAAGCTCATCAGACCCAGCCCGCCCAGCTGGATCAGCACCGCGATCACGGCCTGCCCGAAAAAGGTGAACCCGGTGCCGGTGTCGATGACCGACAGCCCGGTGACGGTGACTGCCGAGGTCGCGGTGAACAGGGCGGCGGACCAGGTGATGGGGGTCGTGACGGCAGGCGGCAGCTTCAGCACCAACGTGCCCAGCACGATCAGCGCCGCGTAAAGCAGCATCAGAACCAGGGGCGGCGGCACCCGGCGCAGCAGCCGCGCGTCGACATGCCTGACGAAGGGACGCGTCACGTGGCCGACCGCAAGCTTTCGGCAAAGCGGCGCAGATCCTGGCGCCGACCCAGCAGCAGCAGCTTGTCCTCGGTTTTCAGAATCGCGTCTTCGTTGCAGGGTATGAACGTCTGCTCGCGCATCTGCCCCAGCGCCACCAGATCGAAGGGCGGAAGCAGGTTCTTGTCGGCGACATGCTGCCCGTCGAGCTGCTCGGGCACCTGCAGGTCGACCACATGATATCCGTTGCCGAGGCTGACATAGTCGCGCACCAGCGGGTTGTGCAGCATCTGCGCGATATGCTGGCCGATTTCCTGTTCGGCCAAGATCACGCGGTCGACCCCCAGCTTGGACAGGATGCGGTGATGCGTTCGGTTCACCGCCTTGACCCAGACCGTCTTTACCCCCAGCAGCCGCGCATTCATCGTGCACAGGATGTTGGATTCCAGATCTTCGCCGATGGCCACGAGCACCACGTCGTAGATGCCCACTCCAGCTTCACGCAGCGCATTTTCATCGCGGCCGTCGGCGATGATGGCTTCGGTCAGGTCCTCGGCCACCCGGTTGACCCGCCGCTCGTCGCTGTCGATGCCCAGCACGGGGTTGCCGAACCGCGCAAGCTCGGTCGCGACGGTGCTGCCGAAAGTGCCCAGACCGATCACGGCGAAGCTGCGCATCGGGGAAGGTGCCATTGGTGTCGTTCCTTTGTTGAGCGCCGGGGCGGGCCGCGGCCTCGGGGTGCCCTGTCGGGTGCCGGTCGCGCCGTGGCCCGGCTGATACGGCGGCAGCCTAGCGACAGCTTGGCGCGGACGGAAGGGAAGGCGAAAAAACTCTCTTGAACCTCTAGTGGCTGTAGCTCCTATCTGTTGCTGGACGCACGAATCCAGGAGCGAACCGATGCCGCACGATCATAGCGCGGAGCCGCACGACGGCCACAAGACCGAAGCCGGGGGCGGCCACCCCCATGGGAATTACCACGCACACGCGCACCCCCACCGCATGGGGGGTGGCTGTTGCGGCCATGGCGCAGAAGGGACGATGTGCGGCGATATCGGTCCCGTGGGCGATGTGGATGCGGCCGGGCGCAGTTTTCTGGTCAACGGGCTGGATTGCGCAGAGGAGGTTTCGATCCTGAACAAGGCGCTGGGGCCCTCGGTCGGGGGCACCGAACATCTGGCCTTCGACGTGATCAACGGGCGCATGACCGTGCTCGACAGCGCGACGCCGCTGCCCGATGACAAGATCATCGCGCTGATCGGCAAGACCGGCATGTCCGCCAGCCTGTGGGATGCGGATCGCGCCGATGCCGACCGGGCAGAGCATCTGAAACGGCAAAAGCTGTTCACCGGCCTGTCGGGCGGATTTTGGGCTGTGGGTTTCCTCTATCATGCGGTGGAGACGGGGCCTGCGGGCATGTTGCGGATCTTTACCGATCATGGCGCGACGGCGATGCCCTGGGCGGAAATCGCGGCCTTTTCGCTGGCGATCCTGGCCGGTGTCTGGCTGGTCGCGCCCAAGGCGTGGTCGGCACTGCGCCGGATGGCGCCCGACATGAACCTGCTGATGGTGGTCGCGGTGGCCGGGGCCATCGGGCTTGGCGCCTGGTTCGAGGCCGCGACGGTCGCCTTTTTCTTTTCGCTGTCGCTGTTTATGGAAAGCTGGAGCGTGGGGCGCGCGCGCAACGCCGTCTCTGCCTTGCTGGATCTGGCGCCGCCCACCGCGCGGCTGGTGCGTGACGATGGCAGCGAAGAGGACGTGCCGGCCAGCCAGCTGGCGGTCGGGGATCGGTTCATCGTGCGCGGCGGCGACCGGATCGCATTGGACGGCACGGTCGAGCATGGCGCGGGCGAGGTCGATCAGGCCCCCATCACCGGGGAAAGCGCGCTGATCGCGAAAGAGCAGGGCGACGAGGTCTATGCCGGCACCATCAACGGCGACGGCACGTTGACGGTGCGCGCGACGAAACGGGCGGGCGACACGGTGCTGGCGCGCATCATCCGCATGGTGGGCGACGCCCATTCGCGCCGCGCCGAGGTGGAACAATGGGTGACGCAATTCGCGCGCATCTACACCCCCATCGTGATGGTTCTGGCGGTGGTGCTGGCCGTGGTGCCGCCGTTGCTGTTTGGCGGCGCCTGGGCGTTCTGGTTTTACAACGCGCTGGTTCTGCTGGTGATCGCCTGCCCCTGCGCGCTGGTGATCTCGACCCCGGTGTCGATCGTGGCGGCGCTGGCGTCTTCGGCGCGCAACGGCGTGCTGATCAAGGGCGGCGCCTATGTCGAGGCCCCCGCCCGGCTGGAGGCGCTGGCGATGGACAAGACCGGCACCATCACCATGGGCACCCCCGAGGTGGCGGGCATCCATCCGCTGAACGGCACGACGCAGGACGATCTGATCGCCGCCGCCGCCGCACTGGAATCGCGGTCGTCGCACCCGTTGGCACAGGCGATCCTGGCGCAGGCCAAGCGGCTGGGCATCGCTGTCGGCGCGGCTGACGACACGCGCAACGTGCCCGGCCGGGGGGTCGAGGGGCAGGTCCAGGGGCGGGCCGTCTGGCTGGGGTCCGATCGTTTCGCGCGTGAAAAGGAGCTGGCGGATCAACTGCCGCGCGAGATCGTGGAGCGGATCGAGGGCGCGGGCAGCACGCTGGTCGCGGTGGGCGACGACCGCGGCCTGCTGGGGGTGCTGGAATTGCGCGACCGTATCCGCCCCGAGGCGGAAAGGATCGTGGCGCGGCTGCATGCGCAGGGCGTGAAGAAGATCGTCATGCTGACCGGCGACAATGCCCGCACGGCCCGCGCGGTGGCCGATGCGGTGGGCATCGACGAGGTGCGCGCCGAGCTGCTGCCCGAAGACAAGGTTGCCGCGATCGAGGCGCTGGTCGCGGATCACAAGGTCGTCGCGATGATCGGCGACGGGGTGAACGACGCCCCGGCCATGGCGCGGGCGCATTTCGCCATCGCGATGGGCGCCGTGGGTTCGGACGCGGCGATCGAAACCGCCGACATCGCGCTGATGACCGACGATATCGCCAGGGTGCCCTGGCTGGTCGACCATTCCCGGCGCACGCTGGGGATCATCCGCCAGAACATCGGCCTGTCGCTGGCGACCAAGGCCGCCTTTGTGGCGCTGACCGCCTTTGGCATGGCGACGATGTGGGGGGCGATTGCCGCCGATGTCGGCGTGTCGCTGCTGGTTGTCGGCAACGCGCTGCGGCTGCTGCGCGCCAAGGGCACCGATCCCGCCGCGCCCTCGGGCGGCGAGGGGGTGACACATCGCGACCCGGTCCGCGCCGCCGCGATGCCCGTGTCAGGCTCCGCGCTCGCCCATGGCCACTGATCGCGGGCGGGCGCCTCTAGCCCAGCCAGACATCCAGGAACAGCATCACCACCAGCCCCACCGCCAGACCGGCGGTGGCGCGGTTCTGATGCCCGCGCCGGTGGGTTTCGGGGATGATCTCATGGCTGATCACATAGAGCATCGCACCCGCCGCGAAGGCCAGCCCCCAGGGCAGCAGCGGCTGCGCATAGACGATGACCGCAGCGCCGAGGAACCCGGTGACCGGCTCGACCAGGCCGGTCAGCGCCGCGATGAAAAAGGCGCGGCGGGCGGAATATTTCTCGCCCAGCAGGGCGACGGCGACGGCCAGCCCCTCGGGGGCGTTCTGCAATCCGATCCCCAGCGCGACGGGAAAGCCGCCGTCCATCCCCTCGGCGCCGAAGGCCACGCCGACGGCCAGCCCCTCGGGGGCGTTGTGGATGGTGATCGCGATGATGAACAGCCAGACCCGGCGCAGGGACGCGGCCTCGGGCCCCTCTCGCCCGACGCTGAAATGTTCGTGCGGGATCAACTCGTTGACCAGCGCCACCGCGCCCATGCCGATCAGGATGGCGACGCAGACGATCAGCGCGGGGATCGGGCCTTCGCCGAAGCGTGTTTCGGCGGCGACGAGCGCGGGGATGATCAGCGAAAAGAACGACGCCGCCAGCATGACGCCCGCGGCGAAGCCCAGCGACGTGTCGCGCCATTCGGGCGAGGGGGTGCGCCCCAGCAGGACGGGCGCCGCCCCCACGCTGGTCATCAGGCCCGCCAGAAGGCTGCCCAGAAGGCCCAGCATGACCGGGGAAAGCGTCAGCAAACTATCCATTCCATTCTCTCGCACATGACGACCGGATCGCAGAATTGCGAACGGTTCTCATTAGCAGTACCTGCCCGCCCCCTCCCCGCGCAACCCCCAAATTCGACATGTACCCTGTTCGCCATCCCCGGGCGGACAGGGCATGACCGGAACCAGGCAAGACGGATGACCCCATGCTGACCATCGGACGACTCGCGACCAAAACCGGAACCAAGACCCAGACGATCCGCTATTACGAGCAGATCGGGCTGATGAACGAACCCGGACGCACCGCCGGGGGACAGCGGCGCTATGACGTGGCGGATCTGGACCGGCTGGCGTTCATTCGCCACGCGCGGCAGCTGGGTTTCCCGCTGGAGGCGATCAGAGAGCTTCTGGATCTGGCCGATCGTCCCGGGCATTCCTGCGCCGAGGCGGATTCCATCGCGCGGCGTCAGCTGCGGCAGGTGGAACAGCGGCTGCTGCGCCTGCAGGCGCTGGAAACCGAGCTGAAGCGCATGATCGAGCAATGCAGTGGCGGCGCGGTAGCCGACTGTCGCGTGCTCGAAGTGTTGCGCGACCATTCCGAATGTCTGACCCAACATGACGACATCGGCGGATGAGGCGGGGAACAGGAGGCGCGCCGACATGGTTGACCCCTGAAAACCCGCCCGCCCGCGGCGCGGGGCGCCCCGTCTCGATTATCGGAATGCCAATATGACCGCCGCCTGGATTTACACGCTCATCCCCGCCGCCATCACCGTTCTGGGCGCGGCGGTCGCGGTGAAACTGCGCCCCGGTCCCGTTCTGGTCAGCGCGATCCAGCATTTCGCCGCCGGCGTGGTCTTTGCCGCCGCGGCGGGGGAAATCATGCCGGACGTGATGCATGGCGGCTCGTTGACGGCCACATTGCTGGGCGGGTTTCTGGGCATCGCGGTGATGCTGGGCATCCGGCAGATGGAACGGGTGGTGAAGGGGCCGTCGGGGTTGTTGACGATGGTGGGGGCGGATATCTTCATCGACGGTCTGGTGCTTGGCATCGGCTTTGCCGCCGGGGCCAAGGCCGGGTTGCTGCTGACCGTCGCGTTGAGCCTCGAGGTGCTGTTCCTTGGGCTGGCGGTCACGACGGAGCTGTCGGAAACGGTGAAAAACCGCGCGCGCATCCTGCTGATCGTGGCTGGCATGGCGCTTTTGATGCCGTTGGGCGCGCTGGTGTCCGCCCCCATCGCGGCGTTGCCGGATGTCTATGTCACGGGGTTCCTCAGCTTTGGCCTGATCGCGCTGCTTTATCTGGTGACAGAGGAACTGCTGGTCGAGGCGCATGAGGTGCCGGACAAGCCCTGGGTGACGGCGATGTTCTTTGTGGGGTTCCTGCTGTTGATGTCGCTGGAGGAGATGATGGCCTGACCCCCCGATCAAAATCCTGACCACGACCGCGACCGCAACCGGCACCGCGGTCCGCAACGCCCGAACCCGCTTTGAGAGACATAAGGAAGCCGCCCTTGCCCCATGACCACGCCCATATCGACCCCGAAGCGGGCGACCGCAAAGTCGGCATCGCCATCGCCGCCAACCTGATCCTGACCGCCGCACAGCTGCTGGGCGGGATCATCGCGGGCAGCCTGGCGCTGATCGCGGATGCGCTGCATAATTTTTCCGATGTGGCGTCGCTGGTCATCGCCTTCGGCGCGCGCAAGATCGCCCGGCGCCCCGCCGACGCGCGCATGACCTTCGGCTATCGCCGGGTCGAGGTGGTGGCCGCGCTGATCAACTACACCACGCTGATCGTGATCGGGATCTATCTCATCTACGAAGGGGGCATGCGCTTCATCGACCCGCCGCAGGTCAAGGGGTGGTGGGTCGTCTGGCTGGGCACCATCGCGCTGATCGTGGATACGGCCACGGCGGTGCTGACCTATTCGATGCAGAAGGACAGCGTGAACATCCGCGCGCTCTTCGTGCACAACCTGTCGGACGCGCTGGCCTCGGTCGCGGTGATCGTGGGCGGTGTGCTGATCCTGCTTTACGATATCCGCTGGGTCGATCCGGCGATCACCATCGGCATCGCGCTCTACATCCTCTATCTGGCCTTCACCGAGATCGGCGGCACGATCCACACCCTGATGCTGGGCAGCCCGCCCGAGGTCGAAACTGACGCGGTGATCGACGCGGTCGCGGGTGTCGATGGCGTGGCCGATGTGCATCACGCGCATTTCTGGCAGATGCAGGAACATGAATCCGCGCTCGACACCCATGTGGTGATCGAAGAAGGCCGCTGGGAGGATGTCGAACAGATCAAGGCCGCGATCAAGCGGGTGCTGGCGGAACGTTTCGACATCCACCATTCGACCCTGGAATTCGAGAAAAGCGCCTGCATGCACGCGGGCGCGGCACTATACGGCCACGGCTGAGCCCCGGCGCCCCTGCCTTGCCGGGCGGGGCTGGCGCGGTCGGGACGGGGCGGCGTGCCTGCGGCCTCAGGTATGCGACAGCGAAACCACCGTCACGGCGGTGGTCATCACCACGAGGAACAGCGTGCACACGCCCAGGCCCAGCCCCTGTGCCACCGCCAGGTTCGCGCCGCGCACCTTCATCCGCAGCTCTTCGGCGGTTTCGGGGAATTCCAGCGCGGCGGTGTTGGACCCGGTCCATTCATAGCGCCGCGCGTAGCGCTGCACCTCGATCCGGTTCCAGCCGCGCATGGTCAGGATGATCGCGATGATGATCATCATGCTGGACGGCACCCAGATGACAAAGCCGCCCGCCGTCTCGTCGGCGAGCGGGCTCATGTCGAACAGGCGTCCCTGGATGTCGTAGACATCGTAAAGCACCATCGATTTCAACGTGGTCAGCGACCCCAGCAGGATGTTCGTGACGATCGTGGCGAACAGCTGGAACACCCGCAGCCCATAGGGCGCGCCCGCCGGGCTGTCGCGCAGATCGAAGATCATCGCGAAGAAGATGAAGCCCGCCAGCATCATCGTCACATGCATCGCATAATGCAGCGCCGGGTTCAGCAGCGCGGCCGCATGGATCGGCGGAACCTGCCAGACGTATAGCGACAGCACGAACAGCACGAAGGCGGGCCAGGGCCGCGTCAGCCAGCTGAACGTGCCGCTGACGGTCGGGTTGGCCAGGACCGGCCCGAGCACCTTGCGCCGCACCCCGCGCGGCAGCCCCGCGATCAGCGCAGCCTGCGGGCGCGACAGGACAAGCAGCATCGGCCCGACCATGCGCAGCAGCAGGTGCTGAAGCTGATGGCCGAAGAACAGACGCTCCGCGATGGCGTCCAGCGGCGATTGCAGCGCGATGAACAGTGCCAGCAACCCGCCCGCGAACAGCACGTGGCGCAGCCGGGTCAGGCCGATCGAGGATTTGCTGCCGCGCCGCCGCAAGGCCCCCCGCGCATAGACAACCGCCGTCAGCACCAGCAGGCCGGACAGCCCCGGCGTGATGTTCCACGCGCTGAAGGCGGTGTGGCTGTCGATGACGGCGTCGCCATGCGCGAGCGCCGGCGGCGCGTGCAGCGCCGACAGCGCGAGGGTGGCAAGAAGGATCGGACGGGAAAGCTTTCGCACGGCACGGGCCCCTTTCAGCTGCTGCCGCCGCTTAGCACCGCGCCGCCCGAAGTGCGAGGCGGCCGATGTGCAAAACGCAAAACCGCAACGATAGGTCGCAGGGCAGCGGCAGAGGGCAGCGGGCAAACGCAGGGGCAGGGGACAGACGCAGGGGAGGGCGCGCGCGCGGGCGTCAGCATGCGGCGGGCGTGACACCCGAATTCCGGTGGTTGGGGGGTCAGGCCCTCATGTCCTCGCGCAGGGGTTCGAGATCGGTGCCGCTGATGCTCAGATAGGTCACGAGCACCGCGATCACGACAGAAAAGATCGCGCTGGTTTCCAGCGCGCCAAGCCCCAGCCCGCCACGCGCCTGCGCCAGCAGATCGCCCGCCGCCTCGCCCAGCGGGCGGGTCAGCACGAAGGCCGCCCAGAACCCCAGCACCGCGGCGATCGCATGGCTGCGGTAGCCGACATAGACCAGCCCGACCAGGATGCCGAACAGCGCCAGCGCGGGTCCGAAACGCAGATCCAGCGCGTCGGTGACCAGATCGCCCGCGATCGTCCCCAGCGCGAAGGCCAGCAGCACCGCCAGCCAATAGAACGTCTGGCGCCGCGGGGTGAGGATCGCATGGATGGAGAGCGTGCCCTCCGCCACATACCAGAGCCCGAAGACCGTGCTCAGCAGCGCGGCCAGCATCGCAGAGGCCACGGGCGGTTCAAGATCGAGCGGGCCGACCATGATCCCGGCCAGCAACGTGCCCAGAACCCCCAGCAGCAGCACGCAGGGCCAGTAGATCCAGGCGACGTAGCGCGCGGTGCGGAACTGGACCCCCAGCGCAAGCACGGCGGCGACGGCCACCAGCAGGAACGCGGGTGTCCGGCCCAGGCCCGCGTCCCGCGACAGCAGCTGCGCCGCGGTTTCGCCCACCGTCGTGGCCAGCACCTTGATGATCCAGAAGAACGCGGTGATTTCGGGCGCCTTGTTGAAGATCTCGCGGTGCCCGGTCTCGCGCGGCAAAGCGGAAACCACGGAGGGGCGCGAAACTGGCAAGGGACCGGGCATTGGGCTTTCCGTCCTTCTCAAAGGCTCTTCTCGGCAGGCACGCCCGTTGCGGGGCGCGCGGAGTGCAAAAATGCGCATCCTTCCTATCGGCGGCCTTCCGCCAATGTTACGTTTCTGCAATGCGCGGCCCGCGGGTGTTTGCAGGGCGCAAAACCCCCGCGGCGCCGGATTTCCCCATGTGTCGACCAAATTGCGCTTCTGTAATATAGCCGTAAGGCATTTGTCGGACACCGTTCGCACCTTGATTGGCAGAGGCGGCACAACGTCGCCCGCAATGCAAGGAGATCAAGATGAAACGCAAGATGATCAGCACTATCGGCGCGGCTACGGCGGTTTCCCTGGGCCTTATCGGCGGCAGCATGGCAATGGCCTCGAGCGAGGGCGCGGGCAACGCGGCGGAGCTTCAGGCATTCCAATCGGCCAAGATCTCGCTGGGCGACGCGATCAAGGCCGCCGAGACCAAGACCGGCGCCAAGGCGATGGATGCCTCTTTCGAGGGTGCGGACGGCAACGGCCAGATGGCCACCTATGAGGTCGAGCTGCTGAAAAGCGACGGCACGCCGGTCTTCGCGATGATCAACCCCGCGGACGGCAGCGTGAAGGTATCGGCCAAGGCCAATGAGGATGAAAATTCCATGGGCGAAAACGGTGGCGACGGCGAAGACGAAAGCCAGGACGAGGCCAACGAGGTCAATTGAGTGGCCCGATGGGCCGTGATTGCGCTATGATGGCGGAAGATGACGGTGGCCCCTGCGGGGGCCGCCTTTATGACCGGGGCGGGACAAGCAAGAGAGACCAATGAAGATACTCGTCATCGAAGACGACAAGACCACCGGCGCCTATGTGGCCGAGGGGCTGCGGCAGGAGGGGCATTCGGTCGATCTGATCCCCACCGGGTCCGAAGGGCTGATCCAGGCCAGCGTGGCGTCCTATGACGTGCTGGTCGTCGACCGGATGCTGCCTGGGCTGGACGGGCTGTCGGTGGTACGCACGTTGCGCGGCGCCAAGAACCTGACGCCGATCCTGCTGCTGACCGCACTTGGCGGGGTCGATGACCGGATCGAGGGTCTGAACGCGGGGGCCGACGATTACCTGATCAAGCCGTTCGTCTTTGGCGAGCTGTCGGCGCGCATCGCGGCGCTGGGACGCCGCCCGCAGATGAGCGATGAACCCACCGCCCTGCGCGCGGGGGATCTGGAAATGAACCTGCTGACGCGCAAGGTCACGCGCGGCGGCCAGACGATCGACCTGTTGCCGCGCGAATTCGCGCTGCTGGAACACCTGTTGCGCCGGCGCGGACGCATCCAGACGCGCACCATGCTGCTGGAAGCCGTCTGGGATATCCATTTCGACCCGCAGACCAATGTGGTCGAGACCCATATCAGCCGGTTGCGTTCCAAAATCGACAAGCCGTTCGATCATGACCTCATCCAGACCGTGCGCGGCGCCGGATACCGTATCGAGGCGCAATGAGATCGCGCTTTGCCGCCCCCACGCTCAGCTCCACCCCTGTCCGTCTGGCGGGCATTCTGATCCTCGTCTTCTCGCTGTCGATGCTGGCGGGGTTCGGGGCGACCTTCATGGTGATCCGCAACCAGCTGAATTCCGATCTGGAACATGAGCTGGCGCAGATCTTCCAATCCTACAGCTCCCTCTCCAGCCAGGCCGAGCTGGAAGAGCGCATCGCCGAGGATGTGACGATCGTGGACCACCGCAACACGGTGCTGGTCTATCTGACCGACCGCGGGCGGCGGATCACGAATTTCGACAACTTCCCGGTGATGACCGGCCGGCGGATCATCAACGAAAAGGACATGGCGGCGGTCGAGGGCAATCCGGCCGACAGCTATCTCGTCTCCAGCGCGGTGGTCGGGCGCGGCGTGCTGCTGGTGGCAAAGGGGCGCGATCAGATCATCGAGCTGGCGGAGATCTTCTCGACCGTGTTGATGTTCAGCTTCCTGCCGACGCTGCTGATCGCCTCGGCCATCGGATTCTGGGTGGCGCGCCAGGCCCGAAAGCGGGTGGAGGCCATCCAGGCCGCGCTGGAGGCGATGACCGCCGGGCGGCTCGACGCGCGCGTCGCGGGGGCCGAAAAGGCGACCGACGATCTGTCGCAGATCGCTCTGTCGGTCAACCGGATGGGCGCGGCGCAGGCGGCCTCGGTGGATTCGCTGCGCCAGATTTCGGCCGATATCGCTCATGATCTGAAAACGCCGATCCAGCGCGTGTCGGTTCTGCTGGAACGGTTGGGTGACACGCCCGGGCTCAGCAACGAGGCCCGCCAGATCGTCGAGCATGCGCAGTCGGAAACCGTCGATATCGTGCGCACGTTCCAGTCGCTGTTGCAGATCGCCCAGCTGGAAGGCGGCGCGGTGCGCGAGCGTTTCGTGCCCGTCGATCTCGGCGCGCTTGCCGAAAGCCTGGTAGAAGTGTTCGAGCCTGCCGCGGCGGAATCGGGCCATGTGCTGCGCTGGCAGGCCGAAAATGGCCCCCAGGCAGGCCCGCAGACTGGCCCGCAGACTGGCCCGCAGACTGGCCCGAAGGCAGGCCCGAAGGCAGGCCCGAAGACTGGGCCCGGGGGCGCCTTCATGGTCATGGGCGATCGCAACCTGCTGGGGCAGATCCTGGCAAATCTGATCGAAAACGCCCTGCGCCACACACCGGCCGGCGGCACCGTGACGGTGGGGCTGTCGCGCCTCGACGGGGGGCGCCGGATCTTGATGCGCCTGCGCGACACCGGCCCCGGCATCCCCGAGCACGAACGCCAGAACGTGCTGCGCCGCCTTTACCGGCTGGAACGCAGCCGCACGAGCGAGGGCAGCGGTCTGGGGCTGAGCCTCGTGGCCGCCATCGCGGAGCTGCACGGCGCCGAGCTGCGGCTGGAAGACGCAGAGCCCGGGCTCGCCGTCTGTCTGGAATTTCCCGCCATGCGCGACAGTGGCCGCGCCGCCGCCGTCGGCTCCGGCTTCGGCTCCGGCTCCGGCTCCGCATGAGATCAGAGGTGCACGAGGACGGGCCGCGCGAAGACAGATCCGGCGCCCGCCCTTTGTCAGCCCGTTGACAGCGCGCGTCCAATCCCGCGCCCGACCCGCTAGGGCCTGCCGCACAAACGCCTGCCCCGCGCCCTTGGCGGACGGGGGCAAAGCCGGTATCGAGGGTACCCGACGGTGTCGGCAGTCCCCGCCGCCGCGCCACGAACCGGAGCCGCCATGCCGCACATCGTTCACATCGAAGCCTGGGCCTGCCGCAGCAGGATCGAAACGCCGGTCGCCACCTCCTTCGGCATCATGCGCGACCGTCCGGCGGTGTTCTTGCGGCTTTGCGACAGCGACGGCGGCGTCGGCTGGGGCGAGGTTTTCGCCAACTGGCCGGCCGCGGGCGCCGAGCATCGGGTGAACCTGCTGATCGACGACATCGCGCCGCTGGTGCTGGGGTTGGCCACCCATGGGCCGGACGGTCACCCGCAGGCGCTGTCGGCGCGGCTCGACGCGCAGACGCAGGTGCGCGCGTTGCAATGCGGTGAATTCGGACCGTTCCGGCAGGTGCTGGCGGGCATCGACACCGCGCTTTGGGACATGGCGGCGCGGCGCGCGGGCCAGACCCTTGCCGCCCATCTGGCCGCGTCGGTCGCGGATGGCGGGGCAGGGGCGCAAACCTCGATCCCCAACCCGACCCCGCGCGTGCCCGCCTATGCCAGCGGCATCCATATCGACGCGGCGCACGGCATGGTCGCGTCGGCCCGCGCGCAGGGGTTCACCGCCTTCAAGGTCAAGGTGGGATTCGATCTGGCCCGCGATGCCGCACGGTTGCAGGAACTCGCGGCCGATCTCGGCGCGGGCGAGCGGCTCTTTTGCGATGCCAATCAGGCCTGGTCTGCGCAGCAGGCCGTCGATTTCATGCGCCGCATCGAAGGTGCGGGCATCGGCTGGCTGGAGGAACCCATGCGCGCCGATTGCCCGCCCGCCGATTGGCGGCGCGTGCGCACGGCGGGCGCCACGCCCCTGGCGGGCGGAGAGAACATCGCCGGGGCCGCCGGTTTCGCCGCCGCGCTGGATCAGGGCGATCTGCACTACATCCAGCCCGATGTGGCGAAATGGGGCGGGTGCAGCGGCTGTCTGGACGTGGCGCGCCGGGCGCTTGCGGCGGGGCGCGTCTATTGCCCGCATTTTCTGGGCGGCGGTATCGGGCTGGCGGCCTCGGCGCATCTGCTGGCGGCCGCGGGTGGCCCCGGCCTGCTGGAGGTCGATGTGAATCCCAATCCGCTTCGCGATGCCTTCGCCACGCCTTCCGATCGGATGGACGCGGGCGCCTGGACATTGGGCGCGGACCCCGGCCTCGGGATCGCGGGCTTGCCCGACGCGGTCCTGCGCACCGTCACCCTGCGGCGCGAAATCGCCAGGTGACCCGCCGCGCCGTCAGGACGCCATGAACGCGAAGAATTCCCGGCCCAGCAGGATCGCCCCCGACACGAAGGTCAGCACGATCAGCAACCGGCGGAAATGATCGTCGCGCACATGGCGAAACACCGCGATCCCGATCTGCGCCATGAGCATCGTCACGGGCACCGCCACGGCGATGAAGATCAGGCTTTCGCGGGTATAGGCCCCCTGCACGATGAACATCACTGCCGTGATGCTGAGCACCGCGACATTGTAGGGCTGCAACACGGCGCGGGTCTCGGCCTTGGTCCAGTTGCGCATCGAACACCACATCGTCGGCAGCGCGCCCGAGAGCGCCGCCGCACCGCCCAGCACGCCGCCCGCGAAGCCGATGGTCATGTCGGTGCCGGGCCGTGCGCCCTCGATCCGGGGCAAGGTCTTGCGCAGCGAAAAGAACCCGCCGTAAAGGACCAGGAAAAAGCCGATCACGATCTTCAGGCTATGCGGTTCGAGATAGCTCAGCACCGACACGCCCAGCGGGATGCCCGCCAGCGCCGGCAACAGAAAACGCATCAGGCGGCGCTTTTCGCTCAGCATCGTCTGGCGGACGACCCATATGCCTTGCAGCCCGCTGATCACCGACAGCGCGACCACCACCGCGACCGCCTGCACCGGGTCCATGATTTGCAGAAAGAACCCCAGTGCGAACAGAGCCGTGCCGAAACCCGCCAGACCGTTGATGAAGCCGCCCGCCGCGGCCCCCGCGATCAGCAGGGCGAAGGTGTGAAAGCTCATTGAGATCCGTTCCCGGTGTTGCTCGGCAGTTCGATGGGCGGCGCGGGCGCGGCGCCGGTCGCGATATCCGGCGGAAACCGCCCGATTTCGACCGCGCGCCGCATCGAGGCGTAGATGCGGTCCACCACCAGCCGCTTGGCGCTGCTTTCCTGCGTCACGAGCCCCAGAAGCCGCTTGGGCGCGTCATCGCCCAGTGGCAGCGTGCGGGTGCCGGGCATCTGCGTGGTCACGACCGAGGGCCGCGGGCAGATCGACACCCCCAGATTGGCCATGACCATCGAGGAGATCGCCTCGAGGCCCTGCAACTCCATGCTTTCGTGCACGGTTATCTTCTTGTGCTGCAACCAGCGCTCGATCCCTTCGCCGACCACCGCGCCGCGGTTGAAGCGGATGAAGGGCTGGGTGCGCAAAATCTCGAACGGGTCATCGCTGTCGAGCTTGTCGGAAACCAGCAATTGGAGCGGTTCCTCCACGATTTCCTGCATCACCAGGCCTTCGGGAACGATCGACGGGGCGGAGATGATGGCCGCCTCGACCGTGCCCCGGCGGATCTGGGTCAGAAGCGCGTTCGTCAGCTCCAGCGTCACCCGGATATGCAGCTCGGGGCATTCGCGCTTGAGAATCGAGATGCCCAGCGGCACCAGCCCCGTCAGCGTCGTAGGCACCGCGCCCAGCATGACCTCGCCCTTCAGCGCATCCTCGCCCATGATCGAGGGCAGCAGATTGTCATAGGCGCGCACGATCTCGCGCGCCCGCGCCGCCAGCGCCAGCCCGATGGGCGTCAGCTCCGGTGTGCGTTTGCTGCGGTCGAAAATGGCGAGCTGATATTCTTCCTCCAGCGCCTTCATCTGCTGGGATACCGCCGAATAGGTGATGAAAACAGCTTCGGCCGCGGCGCTGAATGTGCCGTGATCCTGCACGGCAACCAGCGTCCTCAGGGTCTTGATTGACATTCCGTCCCCGTAAGGGTGTAAGATTTTCTAACACTGATCTTTAGAAAAACCATCTTTTATTAAGAATGCCTTATCCATAAGAATTGTCAACAAGCGATCCGGCGCCGTGGGAGGCAGCGCCGGCCAGCCCCGAAAACTGCGGCCCGAACTGAGGCACGAACTGAGGCCCGAAAACAAAGCGATCAATCAATGACTGGGAGGAAATACATATGAACCTGAGATCCATCGCCATCGCGGGCGTCCTGGGCGCCGGGCTGAGCGCCGGGCTGCTGGCATCGCCCGCGCTCGCGGAATATCCCGAACGGCCGATCAACATGATCATCCCCTATGGTGCGGGCGGGGCCACCGACATTTCCGCGCGTGCCATCGCGCAGCCTCTGGGCGATGCGGTGGGCGAGCCGCTGATCATGTCGAACGTCACCGGCGCCGGCGGGGCGACCGGATCGGTCGCCGTGCAGAACGCCAAGCCCGACGGCTATACCATGCTGTTCGCGCGGGTGGGTTCGCATTCGGTCAATCCCGCGATGAAGGCCACGCTGCCCTACACGCTCGACGATTTCCGCTTCGTCACCGTCTATGAGATCAACCCCGTGGTCTGCGCGGTACGCCCCGATTCCGGCATCGCGTCGATGGATGATCTCGTCGCCAAGGTGAAGGAAGGCGGCGTGAGCTACAGCTCCTCCGGGGTGGGGTCGCTGCTGCATCTGGCCGGTGCGATGGTGCTGAGCGAATTCGGCGTCGAGAACCCGCTGGATCAGGCCACCCACATCCCGCAGAAGGGCGGAGGCGAGGCCGCGACGGCGGTGCTGAACGGCACGGCCACGTTCATCTGCACCAATTCCTCCGCGCTCAAGAGCTTCGTGGCCAACAAGCAGCTGACGCCGATCCTGGTCACGACGAAGGACCGGCTGGTCGGCTTCGACGCGCCGACCGCCGCGGAGCTGGGCAAGCCCGAGCTCGAAAAGCTGGTGGGATGGACCGGCATCGCGGGCCCTGCCGGGCTGCCGGACGATGTGGCGCAGAAATGGGGCGAGTGGATGGCGACCGCCACCAAGGACGAGACATTCATGAAGACGATGACGGCCAATGGTTCCATCGTCAATGTGATGAGCCCGGCCGATGCCAACACGTTCATCAACACCCAGTATGAGACCTTCCGCGCGCTGGTCGACAAGCTGGGAATGCGCATCGAGGGCTGAGCCCGATTTCGCGGGGCCGGGGCGCGTCGGCATCCCGGCCCTCTGAGAGGGGCCTCTCGCCACATGGGCGGCGATGACCTCGGGCAGGTCCGCGTGCGGGTCCGCCCCGCAGATCGCCGCACCGTGCCATTTTTCCGGGGGATAGATTTGGAAAACCGGCAGATCCAGACCAGGCTCGGCATCGGCGCGCTCGCGCTGTCGGCCTTGCTCATCTTCTACGGCATACCGCAGTGGGTTTCGGCCCCCAGCAACGTCAGAAACATCGTGCTTTCCCCGGTCTTCTGGCCCTATGTGCTGGCCGGGCTGACCGGCGTGATCGGGGCGGCGCTGCTGTTCAGCGGCGCGGTCCGGGGCGAGCCGGGCGAACCGCTGAACCCGCCCATCGACGACACGGGCAGGGGCTACGTCCGTCTGGCGGCAATGGGCGCGATCATGATCGTGACGATGCTGGTGATCGGCAGGCTCGGCATGGTCTGGACCAGCATCGCGGTGTTTCTGGCCACGGCCTTTCTGGTGCGCACGCGCCATCCGGTGCTGGCGGTCGTCTGTGCCATCGCCGTTCCCCTGATCCTTTACGCCTTTTTCGCGCATGTCGCCGGTGTCGCGATCCCGCAGGGCGATTTCGTGAGGCTTCCATGAGTTTTCTCGACAGTCTGACAGCCGGCCTGGCGCTGGTCAGCAATATCGAATCCTTTCTCGCGCTGCTGGGGGGGATCACCATCGGCGTCATCGGCGGGGCCATTCCGGGGATGTCGGCGACGATGGCCGTGGCGCTGACGCTGCCCTTCACCTTCGCGCTGCAACCGATCACCGGCATCCTGCTGCTGCTTGGCGTCTACAAGGGCGGCATCTTTGGCGGATCGATCCCGGCGATCCTGATCAAGACGCCGGGCACGCCCGCGTCCTCGGCCACCGTACTCGACGGCTATCCGATGGCCGAAAAGGGCGAGGCGGGGCGCGCGCTCGGCATGGCGCTCTGGGCGTCCTGCACGGCCGATCTGATCTCGAACCTGGCGCTGATCCTGTTCGCGGGGTGGCTGGCGTCCTTCGCGCTGAACTTCGGCCCGCCGGAATTCTTCACGCTGATCCTCTTTTCGCTGACGATCATCGCGGGGGTGTCGGGCGACAGCCTGCTGCGCGGCGCGTTCTCCGCGATGCTGGGGCTGCTGCTGGCCACGGTGGGGCTCGATCTTGTCTACGGCACCAACCGTTTCACTTTCGGCGATCCCTCGATGATGGGAGGGCTGAATTTCATCGCGGTGCTGATCGGCCTTTTCGCGATCCCCGAGGTTCTGGCGATGGTCTGGCATCCGACCGGGCATCTGGGCAAGGTCCGCAGCATCGGCCAGAACAAGGTCAGCTTTGCCGATTACCGCCGCTGTTTCCGCAGCATCGTGCGCGGCAGCTTCATCGGCGTTTTCCTGGGGTCCATCCCCGGCATCGGCGCGGCGCCCTCCGCGTTCCTGTCCTATTCCGAGGCGCGGCGCAAATCGCCCAACAAGGCCAATTTCGGCAAGGGCGAGGTCGAGGGGGTCGCCGCATCCGAGGCGGGCAACAACGGCGTCGCGGGGGCCACGCTGATCCCGCTGCTGGCGCTGGGGGTGCCGGGCGACGTGATCACCGCGATCATCATCGGCGCCTTCATGGTGCACGGGCTGCAACCCGGCCCGATGATGTTCGTGCTGAACGTGGATATCATCTACGGGCTGTTCATCGGGCTGATCGTCAGCTCGGTGTTCCTGCTGATCGTGGGCTCCATCGCGATCCGGGGGTTCAAATACGTGGCCGACATTCCGCGCCGCATTCTGGTGCCATCGGTGCTGATCCTGTGCGTCTTCGGCGTCTTTGCCGTCAACAACAACGTCTTCGACGTGGGGGTGATGTTCGTGATGGGCTGGGTCGGGTTCCTGATGATGCGCTTTCACGTGCCCGCCGCCCCCTTTCTGATCGCCTTCATCCTGGGACCGTTGCTGGAGGATAATTTTCGCCAGGCGATGCTGATGTCGGGCAGCAGCCCCGCGATCCTGTTCCGGGGGCCGATCACCTGGTTCTTCTGGGCGCTGACAGCGATCACCGTCTTCGCCATCGTGCGCGCGGGGACCCGCGCCGCGCTGGCCCAGCGGCGCACGCGGCTCAATCCTTCGGCAGAGGCTTGAGCGCGAATTCATCGCCGCCGGGGCTGCGGAGCCCCGGCGTTTATGTAAGAGAAAGTCAAATTAACCGTTAGATTTTTCCGCTTTTTGTTAAGTTATCTTGCAAATATACAGGGTGTGATCTGACCAGAACGGGTATCGCCTTGTCCGACGCACAGCAAAATAACGAGGAATTCGACCGGATGTCGGTATCGGTCTGGCGCGGAAACGCGGCCGGAGGGCGGTACGAAACCTTCGAAGTCCCGCAATACGAAAGCCAGACGATCCTCGACGTCGTCTCCTGGATCCAGCAGCACGCCGATCCGACCCTGACCTACCGTTTCGCCTGCCGCGTGGGCATGTGCGGGTCCTGCGCGATGATGGTCAACGGCACGCCGCGCTGGACCTGCCGCACCCATGTGCGAAAGGTGCTCGACGGCAACAAGCTGACCGTCGCGCCGCTGCGCAACCTGCCGGTCATCAAGGACCTGGCCGCCGACATGGACCCGTTCTTCAACAAATGGGTCAAGGCGGGTGGGCGGCACAGGGCCTCGGCCACGCGCGCCGACCCGATCGCGCCGGTCAAGCCTGAAAGCCAGGCGCGCGTCACCGCCAACGCGGGGATCGAATGCATCAACTGCTCGGTCTGCTATTCGGCCTGCGACACGGTGGCGGCCAACCCCGATTTCCTGGGTCCCGCCGCGCTGCAACGCGCCTGGACCATCGTCAACGACGAGAAGCACGCCGGCCGCGAGGCGGTGCTGGAAACCGTTTCCGCCGCCGGGGGCTGCCACAACTGCCACTCCATGGGCAGCTGCACCGCGCATTGCCCCAACGAGCTGGACCCGCTGTCGGCCATCGCCGGGCTGAAACGGGCCACCGCGCGCAATTTCTTCAAGCGGAGGGGCTGATGCTGGATATCCGTCTCTACATGTTCCAGCGGCTCAGCGCGATGGCGATGATCCCCTTCGTGCTGGTCCATCTGGGCGTGATGATCTACGCCATCCAGGGCGGGCTGAGCGCGGCGGAAATCCTCGGCCGCACCCAAGGGTCCGTCGGCTGGTTCCTGTTCTACGGGCTTTTCGTGGCGGCCGCCGCGCTGCATGGCTCCATCGGGCTGGCGGTGATCGTCAGCGAATGGGCCGGGCTGGCCAAGCGCGGATTTCACATGGTGATGGGCGGCGCATTCCTGGTCTTCCTGCTGATGGGGGCGCGCGCCGTCTGGACGGTGACACTGGCATGACCCTTGCGAACACTTCCCCCGCCACCCCGCTGATCAGCCGCCACCGCGGCCACCCGCTTTGGCTGGCCTTCATGCTGCACCGGCTGTCGGGGCTGGGTCTGGCGCTGTTTCTGCCCGCGCATTTCTGGCTGCTGTCCCAGGCGCTGGAGGCCGAGCGCATGGACGTGATGCTGGGCTGGACGGCGAACCCCTTCTTCACGTTCGCCGAATTCGGCCTCGTCTTCCTGCTGGCGGTGCATTTCTTCGGCGGGCTGCGCCTGCTGGCGCTGGAATTCCTGCCCTGGAGCGCGGGGCAGAAGACGCTGGCCGCAGTCAGCCTCGCCGGGGCCTTCCTGGTGGCCGGCGCCTTCCTGTTGAACGCCCTGTGAGGAGACCGCCCGTGCAGATCGAACGTCACGACACCGACATCCTGATCCTGGGCAGCGGCGGGGCAGGGCTTTTCGCCGCGCTGCACGCCCAGCAGGCCGCGCCCGAGGGCACGAAGATCACCATCGCCGTCAAGGGCCTGCTGGGCAAATGCGGCTGCACGCGCATGGTGCAGGGCGGCTACAACGTGGCGCTGGGGCATGGCGACTCGGTCGAGCGGCACTTCATGGACACGATCCAGGGCGGCAAGTGGCTGCCCGACCAGGACATGGCGTGGAAGCTGTGCGAACTGGCCGTCGAGCGCGTGCGCGAGCTGGAGAACGAGATCGGCTGCTTCTTCGACCGCGAACCCGACGGCAGCCTGCACCACAAGGCCTTCGCCGGGCAGACCGCCGACCGCACCGTGCACAAGGGCGACCTGACGGGCATCGAGATCATCAACCGCCTGATGGAGCAGGTCCTGTCGCGCCCGATCGAGCGGCTTCAGGAACATCGCGCCATCGGGCTGATCCCCACCCGCGACGGTTCGGCGCTGGCGGGCGTGCTCTTCATCGACATGCGCACCGGCGGCTTTCGCTTCGTGCGCGCCAAGACGGTGATGATGGGCACCGGCGGCGGGCCGACGATGTACCGCTATCACACGCCTTCGGGCGACAAGACGATGGACGGGCTGGCGATGGCGCTGCGGCTGGGCCTGCCCCTGCGCGACATGGAGATGGTGCAGTTCCACCCCACGGGGCTGCTGGCGGGCGATCACACGCGGATGACCGGCACCGTGCTGGAGGAAGGCCTGCGCGGCGCGGGCGGGCATCTGCTGAACGCGCGCGGAGAGCGCTTCATGTACGACTACGACGCCGGGGGCGAGCGCGCGACGCGCGATGTGGTCAGCCGCGGCATCTACGCCGAGATGCGCAAGAACAACGATCCCGCCCAGGTCGGCATGTTCATCTCGATGGCGCATCTGGGCCCCCATACCGTGCGCAAGAAATTCTCGGGCATGGTCAAGCGTTGCGCGGACTCGGGGTTTGATTTGGCCGGCGGCAAGGTCGAGGTGGTGCCGACCGCGCATTACTTCATGGGCGGCGTGGTGGTCGATCCCGACACGCGCACCGCGATGGAGGGGCTCTACGTCGCGGGCGAGGACGCGGGCGGGGCGCATGGATCGAATCGGCTGGGCGGCAACGGGGTGGCGAACTCAACCGTTTACGGCGGCGTCGCGGGTGACGTGATGGGCGCCGACATCGCCCGCATGGGCGCGCTGCGCGAGCCCGACGAGGACGTGCTGGCGGCGGAAATCGCCCGCGCCCGCCGCCCGCTGGACCGCACGCCGGGCAACGTGCTGGCGCTGCGCAAGAAGCTGCAGGAAGCGATGTGGGAAGACGTGGGCGTCATCCGCACCGAGGGCGGCATGTCGCGCGGGCTGCGCCGCCTGGAAGAGATCGGCGCCGAGCTGCTGGACACCGGCGTCGATGGCAGCGAGCTGGCCTTCAACCTGACATGGCACGACTGGCTGAACCTCGCCTCGCTGACCGAGGTGTCGGAGGTCATCACAAAGGCCGCCCTGTCGCGCGAGAATTCGCGCGGGGCGCATTTCCGCGAAGACTTCCCCGACAGCGGCGCGATGGAGGACAGCTATTTCACCGTCGCCCAGATGAGCGGCGAGACGGTGGAGGTGCGGCGCGAGCCGGTCCGCTTCACCATCGTCCGCCCCGGTGGAACCGTTCTGCCCGAGGGCGAACCCGAAACGCTGGTGGCACAGGCATCATGATACCGATCAACCTCATCCAATCGACGGCCGAAACCCTGATGGACAAGGCCGCCATCGAGATCCCCGACGATTATCTGACCGGGCTGCAACACGCCGCCGCGACCGAGGATGGCGACCTGTCGTCCTTCGTCCTTCAGGCGATGCTGGAGAATTACGAGGCCGCGAAGCAGGACCGCCGCGCCATGTGCGGCGACACCGGCACGCCGCGCTGGTACGTCAAGATGGGCAATGACACGCAGATCGAGGGCGGCCCCATCGCGCTGGAGGCCGCGCTGCGCCGCGCCACCGCCAACCGCACCAACGGCGTGCCGCTGCGCCCCAACCGGGTGCATCCGCTGTGGCGCACCGACCACGACAACAACGTCGGCATCGGCGCGCCCGAGATCGAATACGGGTATGAGCCCGGCGGCGAGTGGATCGACCTGATCACCGTGCACAAGGGCGGGCTCTTCGGCACCGATTACCGCATGCTGTTCCCGTCGGACGGGATCGAGGGGATCAAACGGTTCTACCTCGACAGCCTCGTGGCCTTCGGCAAGCGCGGGCTGGCCTGTCAGCCCGCGATCATCGGCATCGGGCTGGGGGGCTGCAAGGACACCTGCATGGTGCTGGGCAAGCGCGCCGCCTGCCTGCGCACCGTGGGCGACCGCAATTCCGACCCCAGGATCGCCGCGCTGGAGGAGGAGTTCAAGGAACTGGGCAACTCCATCGGCATGGGTGCGATGGGCTTCGTGGGCAAGAACATGGTGATCGACGCGCATATCGAGGTGGGCTACTGCCACACCGGCGGCATGCAGATGAGCGTGCATGCCTTCTGCCTGTCCTCGCGCCGCGCGGTGGCGCGCATCTACCCCGACGGGCGCGTGGAACACCGCACCGATCCCGCTTGGTTCACCGACTACCAGCGCCGCGAGACGGTGGAATGGAACGATACGGACGATATGGCCGGAACCGCCGCGGAATGAGCGCCGACACCGCATCCGGCACGGCACCCGGCGCGGCAGGGCCTGCGCCGCCGCTTGACGGCATCCGCATACTCGATCTGACGCATGTGCTGGCCGGGCCCTACGCCACCGGGCAGCTTGCACTGATGGGCGCGGAGGTCATCCGCCTGGAACGCCC
>NZ_JBRBUA010000106.1:0-22686 GCF_052826345.1 Brevirhabdus sp.
GCCGATCGGCGTCTCCAGGGAAATCGGTTCCTTGGCGATCTTCATCACCTTGCGAACCTTTTCCAGCGGCATCTGCAACTTTTCGGCCAGCTCCTCCGGCGTCGGCTCGCGCCCGATCTCGTGGAGCATCTGGCGCCCCGTGCGCACCAGCTTGTTGATCGTCTCGATCATGTGCACGGGGATGCGGATGGTGCGGGCCTGATCCGCGATGGAGCGGGTGATCGCCTGACGGATCCACCAGGTCGCATAGGTCGAGAACTTGTAGCCGCGGCGATACTCGAATTTGTCGACCGCCTTCATCAGTACGATGTTGCCTTCCTGAATGAGATCAAGGAACTGCAAACCGCGGTTGGTGTATTTCTTGGCGATCGAGATCACCAGGCGCAGGTTGGCCTCGACCATTTCCTTCTTGGCCTGACGGGCTTCCTTCTCGCCCTTCTGGACCTGCTGCACGATGCGGCGGAATTCGGTGATGTCGACGCCGACGTACTGGCCGACCTGCGCCATTTCCCCGCGCAGCTCCTCGACGCGCGGGCGCGAGCGTTCCATCAGCGCCTGCCAGCCGCGGCCGGGCATGTCCGCCACCCGATCCATCCACGAGGGGTCAAGCTCATACCCGCGGTAGGCATCGACGAATTCGCGCCGGTTGATGCGCGCCTGATCGGCCAGCTTCACCATGTTGCTGTCGATCGACATGATGCGGCGGTTGATGCCGTAAAGCTGGTCGATCAGCGCTTCGATACGGTTGTTGTGCAGATGCAGCGAGTTCACGGATTCCACGATTTCCGCGCGCAGCGACTGATAGGCATCCTCATCCCCGCTGGAAAAGGACGCGTCCTCGTTCAGCGTGGCGGAAATGCGCAGATCCTGCATGTCGGCCAGCGCGGCATAATCGTGGGCGATCAGATCGAGCGTTTCCAGCACGCGCGGCTTCAGCGCGGCCTCCATCGCGGCCGGCGACATGTTGGCCTGATCGTCGTCGTCCTCGTCTTCCTCCTCCGAGCGCCGGATCGGGTTGCCGTCGGCATCGAGTTCCTGCTCATCCGGCTTCTTCGCAGTCCCCGCGACGGGCGTGATGCTTTCGACCTTCAGCTCTTCGACGACGCTGGTGGTGCCCTCTTCCTCGCCCTCTTCGCCCATCGAGCGGCCGAAGGTGGTCTCCAGGTCGATGACATCGCGCAGCAGGATGTCCTCGGACAGCAATTCGTCGCGCCAGATGGTGATCGCCTGAAAGGTCAGCGGGCTTTCGCACAGACCCGCGATCATCGTGTTGCGGCCGGCCTCGATGCGCTTGGCGATGGCGATCTCGCCCTCGCGGCTCAGCAGCTCGACGGAGCCCATTTCGCGCAGGTACATCCGCACCGGATCGTCGGTGCGGTCCAGAACCTCCGAGGTGCCGCTCGACACGCTGACTTCCTTGGAGCTGTTCACCTCGACCAGATCGGTCGATTTGCTCTCGCCCTCCTCGGCCTCGTCGTTCTCGATGATGTTGATGCCCATTTCCGACAGCATCGACATCACGTCCTCGATCTGCTCGGAAGACACCTGTTCAGGCGGAAGCACCTGGTTGAGCTGGTCATAGGTGATGTAGCCGCGCGCTCGGGCTTCGGCGATCATCTTCTTGACCGCTGCCTGGCTCATGTCCAGCATCGGCTCGTTGTCCTGGTCGTCCTGCTTCCGGTCTTCGGTGTCCTTGGCGGCCATGCAGCAACTCTCCTTACGAGGGGCGATGATTCGTTTTGCGGTCTAGCGCGAATCAATATCGCGAATCAGTGATCCGCGCACCCGTTTACCCTTTTTTCTTTACCCAAACCTCACCATCGATGAGATTTTGAAGGAAGTTAGACAGTTCCTCACGATCCTCTCCTATATCAGGCGAATCATCCGTGCGCGACCGGTCGGCCGAATTGCGGGCCTCCGCCGCCTGCCCTAGCCGCCAGGTCAGCCCCTCATCCGCCTGACCGGCCAGATCCTCGGCCGCTTCGCTGATCTCCTTCAGGGCACCGCGTCGGGCCGCCAGCTTCGCCAGCTCCTCCGTCACGCATTGGATGGCGAGCTCGGTGTCGGAAGGTTTGCGCACTGCCGGAACAATGCGCACATGGCTAAGCGAAAACAGGTTTTCAAGGGCCGCCCCGACGTCGCCCGCTATCTTTTCCGACAGCCCCGCCACATCCCCGTCCATCCCGTGGCGCAGCAGCGCATCGCGCAACGGGCGCAGGCCGGGCACCACATCCAGCATTTCAAGCTGCCCCTCGAAACGCGGCAACACCGAGGGATGGGTGATCAGCACCGCGAGGATCACGCTCTGGCGCAGCTCCTCCTCGGGGTCGGCGGCACCGCCGCCGTGATCGGCGCCACCCACCAGAAAGGAATTGCGCGTGCTGGGCAGCGGCGGCCCGGCCAGCGGCGCGCGCGCACGCCCCTTGCCCGCGAAACCGCCGCCCGCACCGAACCGCCCGCCGCCCGCATTGGCCGCGTACCCGCGGGTGCCGCCCGCCCCCTCGCGCGGCACGAACCCGCCGCCGTCCCGGCTGACCGGCGCCTCCCGGCGATAGCCGAACAGCTCGCGGCGCAGCAGCTGGATATCCTCGCCATAGTGCCGCCGGATCGACGGATCGGCGATCTTGCGCACCGCCTCGCGCAGCCGCTTGTCGAGCGCGGCCTTGCGCTCGGGGCTGTCGAACACCTGGTTCTCGGTCTCGCGCCGCCACAGCAGACGCACCATCGGCTGCGCCTCCTCCAGCAGCTTGCGCATCGCCTCCGGCCCTTCGGCGCGCAACAGATCGTCGGGGTCCTTGCCCTCAGGCAGCAGGACAAAGCGCAGCGACTGCCCCGCCTCGATCAGCGGCAGCGCCAGATCCATCAGCCGCATCGCCGCCGCCAGCCCCGCCCGGTCGCCGTCCAGCGCCACCACCGGCTCGGGCGAGATCCGCCAAAGCATGCGCAGCTGGCTTTCGGTGATCGCCGTGCCCAGCGGCGCGACCGCACCGGCAAACCCGGCCTCGACCAGCGCGATGACATCCATATAGCCCTCGGCCACGATCAGCGGCTGGCCCTTGCCCGCCGCCTCGCGCGCGGGGGAGAGATTGTAAAGGCTGCGCCCCTTGTCGAACAGCTCCGTCTCGGGTGAGTTGAGGTATTTCGCACGGGCATTCGGGCTCATCGCGCGCCCGCCCAGCGCGATGGCGCGCCCGCGCGCGTCGCGGATCGGAAAGATGATCCTGTCGCGGAACCGGTCATAGGGCTGACCGCCATCGTCAGGCCGCGCCGCAAGGCCCGCGTCGACGATCAGATCTTCGGCCACGCCCGCCCCGCGCAGATGCGCCCAAAGCCCCTGCCGCGCATCGGGCGCAAAGCCGAGGCCGAACCGCTCCAGCGCGGGGCCCGCCAGGCCGCGCCGCGCCAGATAGGCGCGCGCATCCGCGCCCGCGGCACTGCCCAGCTGCATCCTGAAATGACGCACGGCCGCTTCCATCACCTCGGCCAGCTGGCTGCGGCGGTCGGCTTTCCGCTGCGCCACCGGATCGCGTGCGGGCACCTGCATGCCCGCCTCGCGCGCCAGGATCTCGATCGCTTCCATGAAGCCCACGTTCTCGGTCTCGCGCACGAAGGAAATGGCATCGCCCTTGGCGTGGCAGCCAAAGCAGTAATAGAATCCCTTGCGATCATCGACGTGAAAGCTTGCCGATTTTTCCTGATGAAACGGACAGGGCGCCCACATGTCGCCCTTGCCCTGGTTCGACTTGCGCTGGTCCCAGGTGACCTTGCGCCCCACCACCTGAGACAGGCTGGAACGATCGCGCAACTCATCGAGAAATCCGGGGGGCAAGCTCATCCCCGCAATATCCGCCGCCCGCGCGGCGGAGTCCAGAAGCCGCGGCAGCGGGGGGCGGCGGGGGGCGGCGAATTGTGGCCTAGCTGCCGCGTTTCACGGCCCCGCCGTCGCGCAACGCCCGCGCCAGCAAGCGGCCGCGATAGGTACCCGATTTCGCCGCCGCCCGCAGGCCAAAGCTGCCGCCTGCCGCGCCCGCCACCTCGACCCCGGCAAAGACCCGGGCCGATAAAGCCAAAGGCCCGCCGCCGCGTTGAACATCATTTCCGCTTCGCCTTCCGCTTCGGCGTACCGCAGCAGGGCCGGCGGCGCAGCCGCCTCCGCATCGCGGCCCGCGGCATAGATCAGACCCGCGCCCGCGACCCGGCGCCCATCCTCCAGCCGCAAACACACCCTGCCCGCCGCCCCGTCGCAGCGAATGGCGGCAACGGCGCCCCCCGGCAAAAGGCGCAGCCGTCCCTCCTGCGATGGCCCGCCTTCCTCTGGCCCACCTTCCTCTGGCCCGCTTCGCGCCTGCCGCAGCAAGTCCAGCGCCCGGCCCGCATCCTCGGGCGCGCGTCGCGCGAAGGCCGCGGCGGGGATGCCGCCCCGCGCCACCAGCACCACGGCCAGCCCTTCGCGCAGCCCTGCCGCCGCGGCCGCCAGCCCCGCAGGCCCCGCCCCGATCACCAGCAGATCGCCGCGCCACGGCATGGCCGCGCTTCTTCTGGTCGAAATATCCTCGCCGAAGGCAATCCCGGACATCCCCGCCCCGCGCGCGCCTTTGCGTTAAAGCCCCTTGGCGCGATAGCTTTCCGCCACGCGCCCGATCGACACCAGATAGGCCGCGACGCGCAGGTCGTGCACGTCCTCGCGCCCGTGCCAGACGGCGCGCATGGCCTGATAGGCGGTGCGCATCGTGTCATCCAGCCCCGAGCGCACCAGCTCCAGCTCATCGGCGCCGCGCAGGTAGCGCTCCTTGAAGTTGGGCGAGAGCGTCCAGCCGACGCCGCTGTCGGAACTCAGCCGCTCCAGCTCATCGACCAGCAACTGGTGGCGCGCCTCTTCCTGACGGCGCTGCATCCGGCCAAAGCGGATATGGCTGAGGTTCTTGACCCACTCGAAATAGGACACGGTGACGCCGCCTGCATTGGCGAACATGTCGGGGATGATCACGCAGCCGCGCTTGCGCAGGATCTCGTCGCCGCCCGCGGTGATCGGCCCGTTCGCCGCCTCGATGATCAGCGGCGCCTTGACGCGGGCGGCGTTGGTCAGGTTGATCACCCCCTCCAGGGCCGCGGGGATCAGGATGTCGCACTCCGCCTCCAGCAGGGCGGCCCCATCGGGGCTGAAGGCGCCGTCGGCATAGCCCTTGACGCCGCCATGCGCCTGGATCCAGCGATGCACCGCCTCCACGTCCAGACCGGCCGGATCGAACAGCGCGCCGTCGCGCTCGATGATGCCGGTGATTTGCACCCCGTCCTCTTCCGACAGGAACTTGGCGGCGTGATAGCCCACGTTGCCCAGGCCCTGCACGATGACGCGCTTGCCTTCCAGCCGTCCCGACAGCCCGGTCATCGCCACATCCTCGGGGTGGCGAAAGAACTCGCGCAGGGCATATTGCACCCCGCGTCCCGTGGCCTCGACCCGGCCGACGATGCCGCCCGCGTTGATCGGCTTGCCGGTCACGCAGGCGCGCGCGTTGATGTCGGTGGTGTTCATCCGCGCGTATTGATCGGCGATCCAGGCCATCTCGCGCTCGCCGGTGCCCATGTCGGGGGCGGGCACGTTCTGGCTGGGGTGGATCAGGTCGCGCTTTGCCAGCTCATAGGCGAAACGGCGGGTGATGCGCTCCAGCTCATGCTCGTCGTATTCGCGCGGATCGATGCAAAGCCCGCCCTTGGACCCGCCGAAGGGCGTTTCCACCAGCGCGCATTTGTAGGTCATCAGCGCCGCCAGCGCCTCCACCTCATCCTGGTGCACCTCGGGCGAGTAGCGGATGCCGCCCTTGACCGGCTCCATATGTTCGGAATGGACCGAACGATAGCCGGTGAAGGTGCGGATCTCGCCGCGCAGCCGCACCCCGAAGCGCACGGTATAGGTCGCGTTGCAGACCCTTATCTTTTCCTCCAGCCCCGGCGGCAGGTCCATCAGCGCCACCGCGCGGTTGAACATCAGATCGACGGACTGACGAAAGGTCGGCTCGCTGCTGGTCGTCATGGCATTTCCTGTTTGGAAAGGAGGCATTGGCTGCAACCTCAAGCCTAGGCGGATTGACCGAGTCGTACACCCCCGGCGGGAAATTCTTTTCCCCGCCCCCGCCCCGCGAACGGTCCCGCGCCGAGCCGCGACCGCGGCCGGCACAGGCAACGCGTTGTAAGTTAATAAAAATGTACCGTTCACGATTCAGGAACAAATAGTTCCTCACCCCCGCCACATTGCCGCCACGAAGAGCACCGAGACTTTGCGCATGGCGTGCCCCGCACGTCGGCCGTATCGAAATACCTGTTCCACCTACGAGTTTTCAGAGTTTGCCTTTCAGCGGAGCCGCCGCAGATGCCCCACAGACCGTTCCCTCCGATCCACCGCATCGCGGCGCAGCATCTGCGCCGCCGTCTGACGCGTTTCCGCAAGGATGAAAGCGGTGTGCTGATCATCTTCGGGCTGTTCCTGTTCGTGGCGATGTTCGTGGCGGGCGGCATGGCCGTCGACTTCATGCGCGCGGAATATCTGCGGACCGAAGTGCAGAATGCCACCGACCGCGCCGTGCTCGCCGCCGCCGATCTGGACCAGAAACTCGACCCGAAGGCCGTGGTCGAGGATTACATGACAAAGGCCGGCCTCAGAAGCCATCTGAACTCGGTCACGGTCGAGCAGGGCCTGAGCTACCGCACCGTCAAGGCCGACGCCAACGGCTCGGTCGGAACGACCTTCCTCAAGCCCACCGGCATCGGCTCCTTGTCGATCATGACCGCAAGCGGCGCGGAGGAACGCATCAACAACGTCGAAATTTCGCTGGTCCTCGATGTATCGGGCTCGATGGGCAACTATTCGCGCCTGTCTCACATGAAAACCGCCTCGAAGGAATTCATCGACACGGTCTTTGCCCATTCCGAGGAAAAGCGCACCTCGGTGTCGCTGATCCCCTACGCCACGCAGGTCAACGCGGGCGCCGCGCTGCTGTCGAATTACAACGTCAGCACCGAGCACGATTACTCGAACTGCGTGGATTTCGCCGCCAGCGATTTCACCACGACCCAGCTGTCGACCACCCAACGGCTGCAAAGGACCGGCCATTTCGACCCGTGGACCAACAGCGCGCCGCCCAACATGGTGGTCTGCCCCACCCAGACCAGCCGGGAGATCATCCCCCTTTCAGGCAGCGCCGCGACGCTGAAATCGCGGATCAACAGCCTTTACGCCCAGGGCAACACCTCGATCGACGTCGGCGTGAAATGGGGCACGACGCTGCTTGACGAAGACAGCCGCTCGGTGGTTGCCAAACTGGCGGCCAACAGCGTCATCGAAAGCTCCTTCGACAACCGCCCCGCGCCCTACAGCGACAATGAAACCGTCAAGGTCATGGTGGTCATGACCGACGGCGTGAACACCGATCAGTTTTACCTGAAGGACAGCTACGCGTCGGGCAATTCCGACGTCTGGTACAACGACAGCGAGCGCCGCTATTCCATCTACAACAGCGAACGGGACAAATATTACGATCCGAAGGAAGATGACTGGCTCAAGAAGCCTTATGGCGAGAACAAGAAGGACAAGGGGTCGGCCCGACGGTTGAGCTATCCCGAGCTGTGGTCCCGGGTCTCGCTGGCCTTCAACGCCTACTACCACTACTACGCCCAGGAGCGCCGCGCCTCGGATTACTACAACTGGCTGTGGTCCCCGCGCGGGGCGGTCGGCGCCAGGGAAAAGGACGACCGGCTGTCCGCGATCTGCGGCGCGGCCAAGAAGAAGGGCATCGTGATCTACACGATCGGCTTTGAGGTCACCGACGAATCCGCCGCTGTCATGCGCGATTGCGCAAGCTCCCCCAGCCACTTCTTCCGCGTCGAAGGGGTGGAGATTTCCAGCGCGTTCAACGCCATCGCCTCCTCGATCAACAAGCTGCGGCTGATCCAATGAGGCGCGCGCTGGTCAGAGGTCTGCGCGCCCTGCGCCGCGAGGAAGGCTCGGCGACCATCGAGCTTTGCCTGCTGTTGCCGATGTTCATCATCCTGCTGACATCGGCGGTGGAAACCGGGGTGATGCTGACGCGCTACATGATGCTGGAACGCGCGCTCGACGTGAACCTGCGCAACATCCGGCTGGGCGCGAACCCGACGCGCGACGAGCTGGCGGCCGCGATCTGCGACCGTGCGGGCATCCTGCCCGCCTGCCGCCAGTCGCTGGTGCTGGAAATGCGCAAGATCGACAAATCCACCTGGACGCTGCCGGATGCGGACGCGCCCTGCTACAACCGGCAGGAAGACATCACCCCCGCGACGCAGTTCTCCTATGGCAGCGAGAACGAGATCATGCTGATCCGCGCCTGCATCATCGTCGACCCGTTCCTGCCCAGCATCGGCCTGGGCAAGACCATCGCCGACGGATCGAACGGGCAATTCTATCTGCGCACCGCCTCCGCCTTCGTGAACGAGCCCTCATAGGGAAGAACCCGACATGCCGAAATCCCGCAAATTCTCCGGGTTCCTTGCCAGCGAAAGCGGCGTTCTGACCACGGAATTCGTGCTGATCGTCCCGTTCCTGGTCAGCGCCTATGTGCTGGCCTACGCCTATTTCGACGCCTTCCAGACCAAGAACAGCAGCCAGAAGGCCGCCTATACCATCAGCGACCTGATGTCGCGCGAGACGGTGGCGGTCAACGCAGGCTACGTCGAGGGCATAAAGAAGATCTTCGACTATCTCTCCCGCTCGAACCCCGAGGACAGCTGGATCCGCGTCTCCTCGATCACCTACAACAAGACCGATGACGTCTATAAGGTGCAATGGTCCTATGTGACCGCCGAACTTCAGCCGACCCTGACCAACGACGAGCTGTCAAAGCTGCTGGACCGGATTCCCGTGATGTCCGATGGCGACACGTTCCTGCTGACCGAGACCAGCCAGGCCTACACGCCCGTCTTCAACTGGATGTTCAAGCCCACGACATTCACGCATTTCATCCCGACCAGCCCGCGTTTCGCACCGCAACTGGCCTGGAACAACAACTGATCGCCTCTGCCCCGGCTATCGCGGAGGAGAGGCCTCGTTCACTTGCCGCCGTCGCGCGACAATTCGATGGTCTCGGCCATGAACCGCGTCGCGTTGGAGGCCGTCACCCCGCCCACGCCGACGCGCCGCCCGATCCGCCACCACAGGCCCGGCCGCCACACCCGCGGCCGCTGCGTGTTCAGGCGCAGCAGAAAACCGTTCGACGGCTTGATCGCGAAGGTGCCCCGGTTGATCGTCTCGATCTCATCCAGTCGGCACAGGACCGTGCCGGAGCTGTCGCGCAACTCGCCTTCGAAAAGCTCGATCGTCAGCAGGGTCGCGCGCCGGAATTTCTCTGCCAGATACAGCACGCCGCCGCCGACCAGCAGCAGGAACGCGCGCCAGAACAGCCCCTCGGGCGGACGGGCGAGCGCGACGTAGATCAACATCACCCCCAGCGTCAGCAGCAGGGCAAGCGCCACATAGCGGCGAAAGGTCGTCGCGGACAGCACGGCGAGGGGCGGGATCATGGGCGGCACTCCGTTTGGTCGTGTGCGCATACGCCACGCAGCCGCGCAGGTCGAGAGGGGACGCGCCCGCGCGACGAAAGCGCGCCCGCCATCGCGCCGGACACGCGGGCGCGCACAGTCCGCGTGCGCGCCCGCAGGGCCGCCGCGATTGCGCGGCCGATGCGCCGGACCTATCTGTGATGCCAGCCGCAGGACGCCCCCCCGTCCGCCGCGCAAGCCAGAGGAGACAGGCCAATGTCCATACGTCCCATCCACGCCCAAAGCCAGGCCACCCCCACGATGGAGGGCGCGGGCGTCAAGCTGCACCGGGCCTTCGGGTTCCAGGAACCCGACATGCTCGACCCGTTCCTGCTGTTCGACGATTTCCGCAACGACCGCCCGCAGGATTTCCAGGCCGGATTCCCCTGGCACCCGCACCGCGGCATCGAGACGATCACCTATGTGCTGAACGGCACCGTCGATCACGGCGACAGCCTGGGCAACAGCGGCACCCTGGGCGCGGGCGACGTGCAGTGGATGACCGCCGGGTCGGGCATCCTGCATCAGGAAATGCCCAAGGGCAACGCGCAGGGCCAGATGCACGGGTTCCAGCTATGGGCCAACCTGCCCTCTTCGCTGAAGATGACGCAGCCGCGGTATCAGGACGTCAAGGGCACCGACATCCCCGAGATCATCGACGACGACGGCACCCGCGTGAAGGTCATCGTCGGCCAGTTCTGGGGCAAGTCCGGCCCCGTCGACGGCATCGCCGCCGATCCGCAGTACCTCGACATCTTCGTGCCCGCAGGCGTGAAGAAGACCTTTCCCGTCGACACCTATCGCCGCGCCTTTGCCTATGTCTTCGACGGTGCGGGCGTCTTCGCCGATGCCTCCGCCCCCGGCGGGGTGCTGCTGGAGAAGGAGGTGATGGGCGAGGAGGTCAACATCCGCGACATGTCCGGCAACCGCACGCTGATCCGCTTCGGCACCGGCGATGAGGTGACGGTGCAGGCAGGCCCCGAGGGCATCCGCTTCCTGCTGATCTCGGGCGCACCGATCCAGGAGCCGATCGCCTGGCACGGTCCGATCGTGATGAACACGCAAGACGAGCTGCGTCAGGCGATGGCGGATCTGCGCAACGACCGCTTCATTCGCCCCGCGCATTGACGCGGCAGCAGCCGATGCAGATGCCGGGGGCGCCGCGCGTAAGGGCGTGGCGCCCTCAGACCGACAGCACCTTGCGCACCATGTCCCAATAGATCGCCTCGATCTGCGCCAGATCCAGCCTGCCGTCGGGGCGGAACCATGTGGTCACGCCGGTCAGCATGGCGATGAGCGCGAGCGTGACCAGCTTGGCGTCCGGCGCGGCGAAGCTGCCCGCCTCGATGCCGTCGCGCAGGATCGTTTCCAGATGCGCCTCATAGCGGTTGCGCAGCGCCTCGATGCGGGCGAAATTCTCCGGCTCCAGACTGCGCAGCTCCAGATAGGCGATGAAGACCGGCGCGCGGCGCGCATGGTGAAAACGGATGTGGAAGCGGCAAAACCGCTCCAGCCGTTCCAGCGGTGTGCCGCTGTCGCAGGGGACCGCCGCCAGCAGCTCCTCCATATGCTCGCGCATCAGGGTATAGAGCAGCGTCTGCTTGTCGGGCGTGTGAAGGTAGAGCGCCCCGGCCTGCACGCCGATTTCCCGCGCGATCTGGCGCATGGACACGGCCGCATAGCCATGTTGCGCGAAAAGACGCAACGCCGCCTCGCGCAGGCGGGAGCTTGTGATGACGGAATATGATCCCTGGGTACGTGCCATCGGCGCAGCCTAAAGGATCGCGCCGGACGATCAATGGCCCGCCTGCCGCGCGGCGACAACCCTTGTCGGGCGGCGGCGGGGCGGCTACGATCCGCAGGCTTTACCTTTGCAGGCGCGCGCATGAAATTTTCCCTTATCGTCCTTCTGAGCGGCCTGTCGCTGGCGGGATGTGCCGATTATCCGAACCTGCAATCCGCCGTTTCGCGTCAGGCCCGCAACGCGCCCTACCCCTCATTGGTCCCGGTCGATCCGCTGCTCGATGCGGCCGCGCAGAGGCGCATCACCCCCGCCACCGGCGCGGGCCTGCAGGCGCGCGCCGACCGCCTGGCCCGCAGGGCTCGCCGGATCGATCACGGCGCGGACGGTCTCGGCGCCGCCGGGCAGGCGCGCGCCGAGGCGCTGCGCCGCCGCGCGGCCGCCCTGCGCGACATGCCGGTGCTGGACAAGGCCGAACGCGACCGACTGTCGGCCGCGGCCAAGACCGCCGAGGCGCGCCCCCCGGCAGGCAGTTGACCCGCCGCGCCGCGCACCCCGCGGTGCCTGCGGCGCACCGCCCGCCGACGGGTCCGCCCATGGCCCGTCCATCGCCCATGCGCGGCCCGCCCATGCCCGGCCCCCCCGATATCGCCGTCATTCACGCCGCTGCGATTGCGCCTTTGGTCCGACTTCGCTAACAGTCGGCCAGAATTTTCCCTGCGACGGAGCCATCCCCATGCCCACCCCCCTGCGTCTTGGAATTGCCGGTCTGGGCACTGTCGGAACCGGCGTCGTCAAGATCGTGCAGCGCCATGCCGACCTGCTGGAATCCCGCTGCGGCCGCCGGGTGGACATCATCGCCGTCTCCGCGCGCACGCGCGACAAGGACCGGGGCGTGCGGCTGGGCGACTATGAATGGGAAGACGACCCCGTCGCCCTGGCGCGCCGCGACGACATCGACGTGTTCCTGGAGCTGATCGGCGGCTCGGAAGGGTCGGCCAAGGCGGCGGTCGAGGCCGCGCTGGAATCGGGCAAGGACGTGGTGACCGCCAACAAGGCGCTGCTGGCGCTGCACGGCCAGGCGCTGGCCGAAACCGCCGAGGCCAACGGCAAGGTGATCCGCTTCGAAGCCGCGGTGGCGGGCGGCATCCCGGTGATCAAGAGCCTGACCGAAAGCCTTGCGGGCAATGAGATCAAGCGCGTCATTGGCGTGATGAACGGCACCTGCAATTACATCCTCACCCGGATGCAGGACGCCAGCCTGCCCTATGAGGACGTTTTCGACGAGGCGCTGAAGCTGGGCTTTCTGGAGGCCGACCCGACGCTGGACGTGGGCGGCATCGACGCGGGCCACAAGCTGGCGCTGCTGGCCTCCATCGCCTTCGGCACGCAGGTCAATTTCGCGGATATGGAAATCGAGGGGATCGAGCAGATCCGCATCGAGGATATCGAACAGGCGGCCGACATGGGCTACCGCATCAAGCTGCTGGGCGTGGCGCAGCTGACCGCGCGCGGTCTGGAACAGCGCATGTCGCCCTGCCTGGTGCCCGCGACCAGCCCGCTGGGCCTGCTGGACGGCGCGACCAACATGGTGGTGCTGGAAGGCGACAGCGTCGGCACCATCTCGTTGCGCGGCGCGGGCGCGGGCGAAGGCCCGACCGCCAGCGCCGTGATGGGCGACGTGGCCGATCTGGCGCGCGGCTTCCGCCTGCCGACCTTCGGCCAGCCCGCCGAAAGCCTGCGCGCCGAACAGCCCGCCAGCAGCGCGACGCCCGCGCCCTTCTACCTGCGCATGACCCTGCGCGACCGTCCCGGCGCGCTGGCCAAGATCGCCACCGCCCTGGGCGAGGCCGGGATCTCCATCGACCGGATGCGCCAGTACAGCCACAGCGCGTCGGACGCGCCGGTGCTGATCGTCACCCACAAGGCGCAGCGCCGCGACCTGAGCCTGGCGATCGAGGGGATGAAAGCCACCGGCGTGCTGGTGGGCGATCCCGTCGCCATCCGCATCGAAGACCTTTGATCGCGGCGAATTTCGCCTATTTTACCCGCACCCAAGCCGCCAGAACAGGATTTCCAGATGACCGATTCCCCCGAATTCCATGACCGCATGTTGTCGCTGGGCCTGGCCCGCGTGTCCGAAGCCGCCGCCCTGGCCTCTGCCCGCCAGATCGGGCGCGGCGACGAAAAGGCCGCCGATCAGGCCGCCGTCAACGCGATGCGCGAACAGCTGAACATGCTCGATATCGCGGGCGTCGTGGTCATCGGCGAGGGCGAGCGCGACGAGGCGCCGATGCTGTTCATCGGCGAAGAGGTCGGCACCGGCAACGGCCCCGCCGTGGACATCGCGCTCGACCCGCTGGAAGGCACCACCCTGACCGCCAAGGACATGCCCAACGCGCTGACCGTGATCGCGATGGGCCCGCGCGGCTCGATGCTGCATGCGCCCGACGTCTATATGGACAAGCTTGCCATCGGCCCCGGTTTCGCACCGGATACCGTATCGCTGGACATGACGCCCGCCGAACGGGTGCAGGCGCTGGCCCGCGCCAAGAAATGCGACGCCGAAGACATCACCGTGTGCATTCTGGAACGCCCCCGCCATCAGGATCTGATCGCCGAGGTCCGTTCCACCGGGGCGGCGATCCGGCTGATCACCGACGGCGATGTGGCCGGCGTGATCCATTGCGCCGAATCCGAGAAGACCGGCATCGACATGTACATGGGCTCCGGCGGCGCGCCCGAGGGCGTGCTGGCCGCGGCCGCGCTGAAATGCATGGGCGGGCAGATGTGGGGCCGGCTTCTGTTTCGCAACGACGACGAAAAGGGCCGCGCCGCCAAGGCCGGGATCACCGATCTGAACCGCATCTATGCGCGCGACGACATGGCGACCTCGGATGTGATCTTTGCCGCGACGGGCGTGACCGACGGGTCGATCCTGGCCGGGATCAAGCGCGAGCCGGGCCACCTGACGACAGAGACGATCCTGATGCGCTCCAAGACCGGATCGGTACGGCGCATGACCTACCGCAATCCGACCAAGTGAGTGGCGGCGGCGCATTCCTCAACGTCTCCGCCTCGGCGACGGGGCGGCGCTGGATCGGGCTGAACGCCGAACAGGACCGCCTGTGCGAAGCGATGGGCCAGGCCACCGGCCTGCCCGGCGCGCTCTGCCGGGTGCTGGTGCGCCGCGGCGTGCCCCAGGCCGAGGCCGCGGCCTTTCTGACGCCGGCCCTGCGCGATCTGCTGCCCGACCCGCTGTCGCTGCGCGACATGCACCGCGCCGCCGAGCGGTTCCTAGAGGCGGTGAAGACCGGGCAGCGCATCGCGATCTTTGCCGATTACGATGTGGACGGCGGCACCTCGGCGGCGCTGCTGATCGACTGGCTGCGCCAGATGGGGCGGCAGGCGACGCTGTATATTCCCGACCGCATCGACGAGGGCTATGGCCCCAACGAACCCGCGATGGCCGACCTGGCGGCGCGCCACGACCTGATCGTCTGCGTCGATTGCGGCACGCTTTCGCATGGGCCGATCGCGGCGGCCAAAGGCGCGGATGTCATCGTTCTGGATCACCACCTGGGCGGCGAAACCCTGCCCGACGCGGTGGCCGTGGTGAACCCCAACCGCCAGGACGAAGACAGCGGGCTGGGCTATCTTTGCGCGGCCGGCGTTGTCTTTCTGATGCTGGTCGAGGCCAACCGCCAGCTGCGGGCCGATGGCACCAAGGGCCCCGATCTGATGGGAATGCTGGATCTGGTGGCGCTGGGTACGGTGGCGGATGTCGCCCCGCTGATCGGGGTGAACCGCGCGCTTGTGCGCCAGGGGCTGAAGGTCATGGCCCGCCGCGCCCGCCCCGGATTGGTCGCGCTGGCCGATGTGGCGCGGATGGATTCTGCCCCCTCAACCTATCACCTGGGCTTTCTGCTGGGTCCGCGCGTCAACGCGGGCGGACGCATCGGTCAGGCAGACCTGGGCGCGCGGCTGCTGGCCGCCACCGATCCGCATGAGGCCCGCGCGATGGCCGAACGGCTGGACCAGCTGAACACCGACCGGCGCGAGATCGAGGCGCGGGTGCGCGAACAGGCGCTGGCCCAGGCCGAGGCGCGCGGCCTCGACGGCCCGCTGGTCTGGGCGGCGGGCGACGGCTGGCACGCGGGCGTGGTGGGCATCGTCGCCTCCCGCCTCAAGGAGGCCACCAACCGCCCCGCGGTGGTGATCGGCTTCGACGGCGACGCGGGCAAGGGCTCGGGCCGGTCGGTCGCGGGGGTCGATCTGGGCCTGTCGATCCAGCGGCTCGCGGCCGAGGGGCTGCTGGAAAAGGGCGGCGGGCACAAGATGGCCGCGGGGCTGAGCTTGTCGCGCGCCATGCTCGAACCCGCGATGGCGCGCCTGTCGGAGCTGCTGGCCCGCCAGGGCGCGGCGGACATCGGGCCGTCGGACCTGAAGCTCGACGGGCTGCTGATGCCGGGCGCCGCCACGCTGGAGCTGATCGAGCAGATCGAATCCGCGGGCCCCTTCGGCGCGGGCGCACCCGCCCCGCGCTTCGCCTTCCCCGAACAGCGCATCCGCCACGCCAAGCGCATCGGCGATTCGCACCTCAAGATCAGCTTCGGCGACCCCGGCCAGCCCGCTCTCGAGGCGATCGCCTTCGGGGCCTATGACAACGGCCTGGGCCCCTTGCTGGACAACGCGGGCGCGCGCCCGATGCATCTGGCCGGCCGGTTGGAGGTCAACAGCTGGAACGGACGCCAGCGCCCGCAACTGCGGCTGGAGGATGCGGCGGAGGCCAAGTGAAAATACCGCGTCGAATGCGTGTTTTTCCCCTTGATCCCGCTGCGGCCTTTTCTTACACACCCCCTCACGAGAAGCGCGGTCCCTTCGTCTATCGGTTAGGACGCCAGGTTTTCAACCTGGAAAGAGGGGTTCGATTCCCCTAGGGACTGCCACTTCTCCTTTTGCCCCCCTCACATCTCAGCGCCTTGCCTGACGCGGTTTCCGCGCCATGCCCATCGCGTTACCCTCGCAGGACAGGCGGGTTCGGCGCCTGTCGCTTGCGGCGCCATGCCCCCTCCCGCGGGCCACCGCCTTGCGGTTCGGCCCCGCCCCCTACCGCATGGCGGCGCCACGCCTGTGGTGGGCGCTGTGGCGGCCGCGCCCCGCCGCCTTGGCCCGGTAGAGCGCGCGGTCGGCGTCCTTCAGCATCGCCGCAGGGTCGATGCGGGCGTATTCGGTGGACAGCGTCATGCCGATACTGGCCATCACCGGCCCGTGCGCGGGGGCGCAATCCGGCGCGGACCTCTGATCTTGCGGGTGGACGTCATCGGGCTGCGGCTCGACCTCCGGGGTTCCGGCCATCAGGGCCGGGCCTGACGCGCCTGCGCCCTCCTCTGCCTCCGCCCCCGACTCTGCGTCGACCTGCTCGGCCAGGGTTTCGCAGGCCAGCGCCCGCAGGATGCGTTCCGCCGTGGCGCGCAGCACGGTCTGGTCGGCGCAATCGCGCAACACGACCGTGAACTCGTCGCCGCCGCTGCGCGCGACGAAATCGCCCTGGCGCGTTTGCTCGCGCAGGATCCGCGCCACACGGCGCAGCACCTTGTCGCCCGCCCCATGGCCGAAGCGATCGTTGATGCGTTTGAAATGGTCCAGATCGATGTGCATCAGCCCGAACGCCGCGGTGTCGCCTTCGCCGGACAGCCGCGCCAGCAGCTCCCTCAGGCTGCGCCGGTTGCCCAGCCCGGTCAGGCTGTCGGTGCCGGCCCGGCGCTCGGCCAGCCGCCGCGCTGTGTCCAACCGCCCGCTGAGCGCGCGCCATTCCTCCAGGATGTGGGCGTTTATTTCCTGCAGGTAGAGCAGATCGGCGGTTTGATCGGTCACCGCGAAATCGGTCAGCGTCAGCCCGATCCGTCCCACGGCCTCGATCCCTGTGACGCTGAGCGCAAGGTCGAGCGCCGCGGCGGTGCCGTTCAGCGTGACATCGGGGCGGCACGACAGGCTCAGCCGCACCTGCCTGCCGTCCAGATGCCCCAGGCCCAGCCGGTCGGCGGCGGGAAACGGCCGGTGCAACCTGATCGCCGCGCTGAAGGGGGCGCCGACCAGGCAACGGGCGCGGCACAGCTTGGCCAGGGTCGGACCCGCGCGCCGCACCAGGCCGTCGCCGCCCACGCGCAGGTGCAGCGGCATCAGCCGATCGATCGCGGAATCGGGCAGGACCGTGTGCCCCGCGGCGCCGGTCATGCCCCCACCCCGCCCAGATGAAAGCTGCGCGCCAGGGCGAAATCGTAGTCGATCGTTTCCATGGTGATGCGCCCCGATCCGGTTTTATCCTCCTGGCAGTGCAGAACCACCAGCACGCCGTATTCATCGGCCATCGCTCTGAGCGCCCCCTTCAGCACCCAGCAAAAGCCCGCGATCCCCGCGCCGACCTCAATGCGGTGGGTGTCGTCGCGGTGCGTTTCCAGCCGCAGGGAGGGCAGCCACAGATCGGGCAGCGCCAGCCGGACCAGATCCGGCAGGTCGTTGAGCGAATGCAGGAAATCGTCATAGCCGTCGCCGCCGAACCGCAGCAGCCGCCGTACCGACGCCCGGTTGGGATCGCACACCAGGTAGGCGCCCAGATCCTCCAGGAAGACGCAGCGCCGCCTGCCCAGCACCGAGCAGGCCGCATTGACCAGCGCCTCCGTCAACGCGTCGTCGTAGACCAACATCGCCTCGAACCGGACCACGGGCGATCGCGCGTGGCGCGCCACCTCCCGCCAAGTCGGGCACCCGTAGGTGTCTTTCACGAAACATTGGATCGATTTGTTCACCAGACCATGCATTGTCACGCTCACAACTTGCAGCCCCCGCCGCAGTGAAGTCAGCCTAGATCCAGATGGTTAAGAAATTCCCCTGCGGAGTGTGTTGATATCAGGGCAATATCATGAAGCTTTCGCCGCCCGCGGCCAGCCCGGTCAGCGGAATTTGCGGCAGGCTCGCCTCCCCCGCGAAAAGCGCGCGCAGCGCGGCATCGTCGAAGCGGCGCACCGGATCGCCGTTGGGATGGCGCAGTCCGCCGCGCGCGCGGTAGCGCCCGTCGACACCGCGCCCCACGACCTGCGGCACCGCCATCCCGTCGGGCCCGCGCGTGACGAAAAGCGCCTCCGGCCCCGGCCAGCCCGGCACGAAGTCGGCGACCACGGCCAGACACCCGCCTTGTGCGCCGCGCGCGGTCGACCCATCCGCCGCAGGCCCCGGGGACCCGGTGGACGGGGCGGCCGCAAACGACGGGCGGGCGCAGGCACGCGCCCAATCCGCAAGCAACGGGGTGGCAAGGTCGTCAAGGAGGTCGGGCGGCAGCACGCTGCCTCGCGGCAGGACCAGCAGCCGGGCGCGCAGCGTGGCGCGCGCCTCCGCGCGATCTTCGGGCGCGGCGTCGGGCGCGGCGTCGGGCGCCATTGCGGACAGCTTCGGTCGCCGTGCGCGGGAATAGGCCAGCTCGATCCGCTGCGACAGCCTGTCGTGCCCCGGCAGATCCTCGCGTGCACGCAGATCCTCCAGCGCGGCCCGCCCGGGCCTGCCCCAGCGCAGCGCCAGCGCCTCGACATCCAGCCGCTCGGCATTCACCGCGCCCGACAGATAGCGCGCGGCCTGGGAGCGTGCGGAAATCCGCTCCGCGTTGAGAAGCGGCGTCAGCCACACCCCGGCCAGCGCGATGACCGCGAGCGCAAGCACGACATTCGCGCGCCTGATCCGCGCGGCCCAGTCGCCCCCGCGCAGCACCGCCTGCGCGTAGGACAGCCCGTAGCCCAGCACCACGAGCCCGCTCAGCGCGGCGGCCACGCGCGACGGGCTCCAGCCGTGTTGCGCCACGCGCAGGACCACCGCGTAGCAGCCGAACCCCGCCAGCGGCACCAGCGCCAGCGCCAGCGCACGCGCGCTGTACGACATGATCCGCGTCTTCGACTGGAACGTCGGCCCCTTGTCGAGCGTGATCGTAATCAGCGCCGCCGCCCCCAGCCCCATCGACAACAGCGTCGCCCCCGCCGACAGATCGCCGAAGGCATCGCCCAGCCCCCGCAGCGGAACCGCCACCAGAAACACCAGCGTCACCAGCAATACCACCGGCAACAACAGCCGCAGCAGGCGCAGCAACAGGCGCGGCGACTGCGCCCCGGCCAGTTCCTGCACCACGGCCAGCGCCAGTCCGAGCACGGTGCCACTGACCGTGGCGACGAACCATGCCCGGTCCGTCAGACGATCCAGAACCGTCAGCCCGACGAGCCCCAGCAGCGCGTCGCTCAGGAAATAGACCAGCCAGAAGAACCCGGTAAACAGCAGCGCCGCCCCGACCCGCACCACCAGCGCCCAGGCCTGATCGTAGAGGCTTTCGTAAACCGCCCGGTCCCCGGCACCGCCTGTCCAGCCCCCGTCCCGCCCCTGCACGATCAGAAAGGGCAGCGACAACGCGCTCAGCAGCACGAAAGCCACCATGGGATGACCCGCATCGGTGAAATCCTCGATCGAGGCGAAGCGCAAGGACCCCCAGGTCAGCAACAGGGAGGAGACGACCGCCAGCCACAGCGCCTGACGCGCGGCCAGCCACAGCCGCAGCGGCCCCGCCAGCGTCAGCAGCGCCCCGAAAAAGATCGCCGCAAAGGCACTGAGCCACAGCAACAGCCGCGACGGGCCCAGCACCCCCGGCATCCACTCGATCAGCAGCCAAAGCGACAGCCCCGCCACCGCGCCGACAGTCCCCAGCCCCAGGCGCGTCGCGGAAAGGCGGGTTTCGGATCGCCGGGTTTCGGGTGGCGCGGTTTCGGGAAGGGCGGGATCGGATGGGCGGGCGCGGCTCAGCCTCATGCGACCACGCCCCGCCCGTCGCGCAGCCAGTCCAGCAGATGCGCGATATCGGGCAGGACCGCATCGGCGGCGGGCGCCAGGTCACGGACGCGTGCCGGGCCGGTCAGCACCGCGACGCTGCGCATCCCGGCCGCGCGGCCCGCCGCCAGATCGTGCAGGCTGTCGCCCACCATCACCACGCGCGCAGGCTCCAGCCCCGTCGCGTCGCAAAAGGCCAGCAACTGCCCGCAGTCCGGTTTGGCGCCGTGACCCGTATCGCAACCGCATACGAACGCGAAGCACTCCGAAATGCCCGCACGTTCCAGATGCGCGCGGGCGGCGGCGTCGGAATCATTGGTCACCACGCCCAGGATCAGACCGGCGGCGCGCAACCCGTCGAGCGTGGCGCGCAGCGGCACCGCCTCGACCATCGGCGTGGTCGCGGCGGCCTGGCTCAGATAGGTGGCAAGCGACTGCCGGGTCGATCCCGGCACAAGCGGCGCCAGCAGCGTGGCGACCTGCGCCAGCGTGCCCGCGATGGCCGGGGAACCGGGATGGAACGCCGCTGCCGACAGATCGTATCCGAGCACCTCCGCCAGCGACTGCCTGCGCGCGGCGTCGCCGCCCGCCAGTTCGTCCAGCACCCCCGCCGCCCAGGCGTTCCAGCTGGCACCGAAATGAAACAGCGTGCCGTCCTTGTCGAAGATGATCCCGGCGGTGCCGTTCACATCGCGCGTCCGACCGTCGTGCATGATCCGGCTCCCCTGTTCGCTTGCGCCATAGATGCCCGTAGCCGCACCGCCGGAGCAAGGCGAAACCGCTGCACCGGCCACCTGCGCGCCTGCGCGAGGGGGGCGGAGCCTGCCCTCATGATCTTCTGACACGCGCGCCCCGTTTTGCAACGCCTCGCCCGGCGGCGTGCCTCAGGTCCAATGCACCTGTTGCCCGCCGGGCAGGCACTGGCGGGCCTGCATCGGCAGCTCATAGCCCAGGCCTTCGGCATCGCAGAACCGGCGCACCCAATCGTCATCCATCAACACGAAGTCCAGCACCGATCCGAGAAAGGCCGGCGCGCCCGCCCCTGCGCGCAGATCCTCGCTGGTGGCCCCCGATGCACCAAGGAAAACGGGCAGAAGCTCCTCGTCGGCGACGAGCCAGCCCAGTGCCCTCAGGGCGATCGCTTCTGCCTGTTCGGTTTTCATATCTGCCTTGGAAAGACTTTCTTAACCATTATCCATAAGTAATGATCCTGTGGCGAAGCAAGGGCGGAATCGGAGGAAACTATGCCAGGGCGTGTCCTGTTGGTGGATGCAGTCGCAACCGGTCGCATTGTCCTCAAGGCAAAACTTTCTGCCGCCTATTACGATGTTATCGAGGCGCGAACCCGCGACACGGCGCTTTGCCTCGCCGCGCGGGAACAGCCCGATCTGATCCTGCTCGACATGACATCCCCGCAGCTGGGCGCTGTGGCGCTGTGCCGGGCGCTGAAATCGGGAGCTGAAACGGCGGACATCCCGGTGATGATGATCACGGCGGCGGGCGATGGCGACATGGCCGCGCGGGCGCTGCGGGCGCAGGCCGACGACTACATCGCGCGTCCGCTCGACGAGGCGACGCTGCTGGTCCGCGTCGGCGCGGCGATCCGCAACAAGGAGCTGACGCGTGAGCTCACACTGCGCGGCGACAGCTTTCGCGATCTGGGCTTTGCGGAGGACCAACGCCCCCTTGCCAGGCAAGGCCGGGTGGCGGTGCTTGCGGCGACGCCGGATCAGGCGCGCGACCTCGCGGCGCGGGTCGCCACGCGATCGCGCCACCGGGTCCACGCCCTGTCTATCGGGGGCGCTCCCCACCGCGGCGTGGAGGCCTCCGACCCGCCGCGCACGCTGCGCGCGACAGCCGGGCGAGCGCAGCAGGCCACGGCGGCACATGGCGATAGGAACAACGGGGACGATCACGCACGCGCGCAGGCCGCGCCGCCGAAGCACCCGTCCGACGCGCAGTCCAACGCACCACCGGATGCGTCGCGCGAACTGCCGACGACCGCGTCCGATCCAACCGCGCCGACAGCCATTCCCACCCCCACACCGGATGTTTTCGTTCTGATCCTCGACGCAGCCGATCCGCAGGCTGCGCTTGCCCGGCTGGTGGAACTGCAATCGCGCCGCGCCACCCGCCACGCGGCGATCGTGTTGGCCGTGCCGGAACAGGCGGTGGCGCTGCCGCCCAACCTCGGCGCCACCGACATCGTGCCCCTGCCGCTGGACGCGGACGATCTGGCGCTGCGCCTGTCCATCCTGATCGCGCGGACCCTCCAGGCCGAAGACCTGCGCGGCAGCGTCCAGCGCGGGTTGCAGATGGCCGCCACCGACCCGCTGACACGGCTTTACAATCGCCGTTACGCGCAACACCATCTGACACAGATTGCCCAGCGCGCGGCCCACGGCGGCGATCGTTTTGCGGTGATGATCCTGGACATAGACCGCTTAAAATCCGTCAATGACAGCTTCGGGCATCGCGCCGGGGATCACGTGCTCGCCGAGATCGCCCGCCGGTTGAGC
>NZ_JBRBUA010000107.1:0-57900 GCF_052826345.1 Brevirhabdus sp.
ACGGCATCCCGTTCGACCCCGAAAAGCCCACCGTCACCTCGGGCATCCGGCTGGGCAGCCCCGCCGCCACCACCCGCGGCTTCGCCGAGGCCGAATTCCGCCAGATCGCCGACTGGATCGTGCAGGTCACCGACGGGCTCGTCGCCGATGGCCCCGACGGCAACGCCGCACTGGAGGCCCGCGTCCGCGACGAGGTGCTCGCCCTGTGCAAGCGCTTTCCCATCTATCAGGGGATGTGACGGCTTCTTCTGGTCTGAAATATCCTCGCCGAAGGCGAAATCGCTCAGGACAGCGGGGGGAGCATGTGCAGAAGATCGCGCGTGACGCCCGCCGCCTCCGGTGCGATCGGCGCAGGGCGGGGGCCTGGGGGCGCGCCGCGGGGGCGCCAGCCGGAGCCCAGCAGGATAAATTCGTAATTCGCGTGGTTGAACGGCACGAAACGGTTGGAAAAATCGACGAATGCGGGCGGGCGGTGGTCCCATAACGCCAGCAGATCGCGCAGCCGGTCGGTCAGGCGTGCGGGGTCGCCCGCATCGCGCCAGAACGGGGTGTCGCGCCGACCGGCCACGGCGTAGTGGACGGCGATGAAGTCCAGCAGCTCGTCGTGCATCTCGGTCATCAGCGCGTTGTAGCGTCGGGCAAGCGCGGGCGCCGCGCAGGCGCGCGCGTCGGGCGGAAACATGTGCAGCAACGCGCGCGCGCCATGATCGGCCATGAAAATCCCTGTGGATTCCAGCGGCTCCAGAAATCCCGCCGCCAGCCCGATGGCCACCGTGTTGCCTTGCCAGGGGCTGCGCCTGCGCCCCACGCGAAAGCGCAGATGCCCGGCCTCCAGCCCGTTGGCGCGGGGGCCTTCATCCGCGCGCAGGCAGGCTTCGGCCCGATCCCGGTCGCAATGCGTCGAGGAATAGACATAGCCGCGCCCGCGCCGGTCCGTCAGCCCGATGTTCCAGGCCCATCCGGCCGAAAGCGCGCGCGCGCGGGTGAAGGGGGCGGGGCGATAGGCTGCGCGGCCTTCGCCGCCCTCGGGTATGCGCAGGGTCACGGCGCGGTCGCAGATCAGATGGTGCGACTGGTCGATCCAGTCGGCGGGCGCCGCGGCGGCGATGCCCTCCCGCGGGCGCGGGACGGGGTGTTCGGCCAGCAGGGCGCGAAAGCCGGTGCAATCGACGAAGAGATCCGCCGCGCATTCCGTGCCATCGCGCAGCCGTACCGCGGCGACGGTGCCATCCGCGCGCCGGTTCACGCCCACGACATGGCCCGACAGGCGCCCGACGCCCTGCGTCCGGCAATGTTCGGCCAGCATCTCGGCCAGCGCTTCGGCGTCGAGGTGATAGGCATAGGGCACGGGGGCCGCGTAATCGCGCTGTCCGGGCGCGCGCGGCGCGCGATTGCCTGCGATCAGGGCGGGCTGGCTGCTGACCAGTTCCGCAAAAGCGGGGGTGCCGTCGCCCGCCAGCCAGCGCGCGGCGGCGGTATGGGCCTCGGCGGTCAGGTGACGCTGAAACGGGTGGTAATACCTGCTGCCGGGCCCCGACCAGTCGTCGAAGCGGATGGCGTGCTTGAAGCTGGCCTTGCAGCGGCGCATCACCGCGGCTTCCGACAGGCCGAACCGGGCGAACATGTCGCGGATGGTGGGGATCGTGGCCTCGCCCACGCCGATGCGCGGTGTCTCGGGCGATTCCAGCACCCGGATCGCCACCCGCCGCGCGCCCGCATCCGCGCCGTTCAGCGCGAAATGCAGGGTTGCGGCGGCGATCCACCCGGCTGAGCCGCCGCCGACGATCAGGACCCGCAGCGCGGCGGCGTCGTCCCGGGCATTGTGCGGGAACGGCATCCGGGCCGACCCGGCGGGGTTTGTCAGGCCTCTTCCGTCGCGGGCTCGGCGGCGGCGTCACGGGCGGGGGCCGCGCCGTTCGTCTTGGATGCAGCGCCTGCGCCCGCGCCCGCGCCCGCGATGCGGCGCGCCATCGGCGTCAGGTTGTTGAGCGATTGCATATGCACATAGCACAGCTCCAGCTCATCCGTCTTGGCCATTTCGGCCAGGGTTTCCGCCGGCAGCGCCTTCAGCTTTTCGCGGTCGATGGTGTAGAAACCGGCCAGCGAGGATTGCCCGTCGGGCAGGTTGAACTGCGCGGTCCCCGCTTGCAGCAGGTCCAGATCCTTGAGCCGCTTGCAAAACAGCTGGGTACGATCGAAGAGCGTCTGATATTCGCGGGTGAAGTTCAGCATGGTTTCCAGATACTGGGTGCGCTTGCCGTCGCTGTCGAACAGACGCTCGCCCTTGCCGTCCTTGTTGAAGCCGTCGAATTCCTCATCGAGGCACAGGGTGAACGTGCCGCCATCGTCGGACCGCGCGAAGACGAAGGGATAGCGGCGCAGGAAGGCCGGGATATAGCCGCCGGTCCAGGCGCCATCGGCGTCGACATGGCTGTTTTCGTTGTCGCGCATGCCCAGGATCACCGAGGGGAAGACGTTTTCCTCATCCCCGGCGAAGACGATGGTGTATTCCGAGGCGGCCGCGATGAATTCCGCCGCCAGCAGCGGCACCGAATTCACCCCCCGGGCGAAGCCGTAATCGTCGCCGCTGCGCAGCGACCAGTCGCGGTGCCGCTCGGACGAGACGGGCACGGCGCGCTCATAAATCATCAATTGCTTTGTCATTCCAATCCCCTTTGGTCGTCAATATGCGGTGTCGCTGCGCGCAGTATTCACTGCTCCGCATCTACAGTGAAGCGTAAGGTGCAGTTTGGCAAAAGGTTTATCCCCGGTCCGCGGAAACGCTGCGTTCCGGCAACGCGTGCAGAAGCGTCGCCTCCTGCCCGAAACGCGCGATATAGGCGGAGTTGAGCCCCAGGCATTCGGTCGAGGCGCAGGCGCTCTTGTGCGGGCATTGGTAAAATCCGTTGCGGTCGAATTCATCCCAGAAGGCCGGATCGATCACCAGCGTGGGCTGCGCGTTCACCAGCGCGTCGCCCAGATCGCCCAGCAGGCATTCGGGGAAATTCTTGACCTCGACGAAGCGCCCGCGCGCGCGCGCGGCGAGGATCGCCTCACGCAGATGGGGCAGGATGGCGGCATGCGGCGCGCATAGCGCCTTGACGTCGGTTTCGGACATCGGCCAGTAATTCCAGAATTCCATCTGTACCAGCCGGTCGAGATGACCCAGGGCCGCGACCATGGCGGGCAGTTCCCGGTAGCTGAGTTCGGTGACCACGGTATTGGTCAGGATGCGCACGTCGGGCTGTGCGTCCAGCAGGCGCAGCCCCGCCATCATCTTGTCCCACGCGCCGGGCACGGCAGTGATGCGGTCATGGCTTTCGCGTGTGGCGCCGGCGACCGAGACGAAGAACTCGTTCACCCCCGCGTCCAGCAGCCGCTGCGTATAATCCGGTTTCGCCAGATGCACGCCGTGGGTCTGGATACGCACGCGCGCGAAGCCCGCGTCGCGGGCGCGGCGGGCCAGATCCGGCAGATCGCGGCGCAGCGTGATCTCGGAGCCTGTCAGCACCAGCCCCTGCCAGCGGCGATTTTGCCGCTGTTCGTCCAGGATCTGGTCGAACATCGCATCGGGCGCGGGTTGCAGCCGGTCCATCGTCCCCTCGATCATGCAATGGACGCACTTCAGGTTGCAGCGGAATTCCATCGTGACGGACACGTAATCCTCATGGTCGCGCAGCGACAGCCGGCCGCGCGCCTGCTGCTCTGCGGGCGAGGAGGTCACGCCGAGCCGCACCCCCGGCGCGTCGATGGCGCCGCGCGCGCGCAGCACCGGGTCGAGCGAGGCGTCGGCGGCGCGCTCGGGCGTGCGATCCGCAGGGCCCTTGTCGTCAGAGCAGGCCATAGAAACTTCCCTTTAGATAGCGCAGCCCGCCGTCGGGATCGGGCAGGTAATCATAGCCCACATCGAACAACAGATGGGAAAAACGTGCCGCATTGTCGGTCAGGAAATCGCGCATCCCGCGCGGCATCGCCAGCCGCTGCTGGAATTCCGTCAGCTCCCGCACGCCGATGCGCGAAAAATACAGCCCGTCATTGTGGCGCTTGTTGGCGACGACGATGGTTTGCGCGGCGGCCATTTCGGGCCAGAGCACATCGTCCAGATCCAGCCGGTGCTGCGGGACATGCGCGTTCGATGCGATCTTGTCGCGGATGTCCTGCGCGTGGCGCGCGGCATCGAAGAAGAAGTAGAAATTGCGCAGCTCCAGCCCCTCGCGGCTGAGACCGTAGCAGATCCCCGAGGTCAGCGCGCTGTCGGGGCTGCCGATATAGAGATCGATCTGCTCGATCGGCCGTCCGGCCAGATGGTCGGCGCTCACCTCGACCGAGAACATGAAATAGGGGCGGTCGTCGGCGGGCGGCAGATCGACGCTGACAATGCCGCGGGTGGCCTCGGTGAAATCGCGGATCGAAAAGCCGCGGTCCAAGCGTGCGTAATCGTAGAAATAGAATTCCCAGCTGAGCGCGCCGTCGCGGCATTTGACACCCCAGACCGTACCGAACGGCCCGACCCGCGCGCGCAACGCATCGCAAAGCGCGAGCATTCGCCAGGACAGGCCCGCATGGGCGAAGGAGTGGTAGAGCAGCGCCGAGGATTGCCAGGATCCCGCGTCGGGCAGGCGCGGCGGGTCGTAGGGCCAAAGGCAGTAATCGAGCGGCGGATCGCCGCGTCTTGCCCGGTGCAGGTGATCCTCCAGCCGCCAGCCGTCCATCGCGCCGCCGGTCATGTCAGCGCCCCGTCCACATGATGCACGCCGTGGTACAGCGTGGCGAAGGGGCGCCCGTCGCGCGTGGTGCCCGCGGCGAGATGGCCCAGCCTGTCGCCCGCGTGCCGCGCGACATAGCGCTGCACGGCCTCGGACGTGCCGAGAAATTCGATCAGCGTGGCGGCGTGCTCGCCCACCGTGGCCTCCAGATCGGAAAGGTTCACATCGAGCGACCGGCGCGGCGAGCCGGGCTCCTCCACCTCCAGCAGGTGCAACAGGTCAGGGCGCGTGCAGCGGGCCAGCAGCGCGCGCAGGCTGTCGCGGCGCGCGCCCTCCGGCAGGACGGCGTCGAGCAGCGCGTCCTGCTGCGCGCCCGGCAAGTGATCGCGCTGCCAGTAGTTCGATTGCACATAGCGCCCGTCGGGCGTCCATTTGAGGGCCAGGAACACCAGGTCGGGCGCAGGCTGCGCGTGCGGCGCAAATTCGAGATAACATTTCAGCACGGCGCCCCCGTCTTCGGGTTCAAAACCGAAATGCACGGCGCAGGAGGCGGACTGATGGGGCGCCAGCAGATCGAAGCCCGCTTCGGGGGCGCGCAGCTGACGGCAGAGCGAGGAGAGAACCTGCGACGGACCGGGGCCGAGCGCGTGCCGCGGAAAGCCCAGCAGCATGCGCCCCGCGCGCAGGTCGCCGTCGACCACCTTGGCCGAATATTCGCGCAGGATGGGCCGGTCGATGTTGCACAGCGCGGCATAAAGCCCCGCCAGCCCCGCGGCGGTGGTCGCGTCGGGCGCGGGCGCCGCCGAAGATCGCGGCGGGACCGTCATTCCATCTGCCCCGAGAACGCCAGCAGGTTGCCGAGGTTGCGGTCGGTTTCCAGCAGGTCGTGGCGCATGCGCGCGTGGATACGCTCTATCTGGCGCTGGCGCATGCGGATGAAGCCGCCCGAGACCAGCGGGCCCAGAACCATGCCCGCCTGCGCCAGTCGGCGGTGCAGCGCGGCGCCCTTGCTGCGCATCAGCTCATCCTCCAGCGACAGAAAGGCCTCGACCCGTCCGGGGTCGCCCTGCCGCCCGCAACGCCCCTCAAGCTGGCGGTCGACGCGGCGGCTGTCGTGGCGTTCGGACAGGATGACATGCAGCCCGCCCGCCTGCGCCACATCGCGCGGCAGCTTGATGTCGGTGCCGCGCCCGGCCATGTTGGTGGCGACGGTGACCTGGCCGCGCGCGCCCGCGCGTTCGACGATCGCGGCCTCGTCCGCGTCCTGCGCGGCGCTGAGAACCTGATGGGCGACGCCCAGATCGTGCAGCCTGGCGCTGGCTTTTTCCGAGGCGGCGACCGACCGCGTGCCCAGCAGCACCGGCAGCCCCTGCGCCGACAGCGCGGCCACGCGCGCGGCGATGGCGCGCCATTTGCGGTCTTCGGTCAGGAACACGCGGTCGCGGGCAAAGCGGCGGATATCAGGCCGGTTGGTCGGGATATGCGCCACGGCCAGGCCATAGACGGTCCACAGCTCCCAGGCGGCATCGCGCGCGGTGCCGGTCATCCCCGACAGCCGCGCATAGCGGCGGAACACGCGCTGATAGGTGATCTTGGTCATCGTGTCGCGCGGCTCTGTCAGCTCCAGCCCCTCTTTCAGCTCGACCAGCTGGTGCAGCCCTTCGGACCAGCTTCGGTCCTCCATCACGCGGCCGGTGTTCTCATCGACGATCTGCACCTTGCCGTCGCGCACGATGTAGGCTTCTCCGGCGTGGAAGAGATGGATCGCGGAAAGCGCCTGCACCACCATATGTTCGCGGATGAGCGCCACGCGAAAGGCGCCGGCGGCCTCTTCGGCGATGTCCTCCAGCGCGTCCTTGCCAGGGTCCAGCAGCTCGACCCGGCGTTCGTTGTGGATGATCTTGTAGTCGGTGCCCTCGCGCAGCAGCTGCGCAGCCTCCATCGCGTCGTGCAGCAGATCGGTTTCATGCGCGGCGCCGGTCGCAACCCCGCCCGAGATGATAAGATGGGTGCGGGCCTCGTCGATCAGCACGCTGTCGGCCTCGTCCATGATGGCGAAATGCAGCCCGCGCAGACGCAGCGGCGCCTCGGCCTTCGTTTCGGCAAGCCGCGAGATCTTGCGCCGCAGGTTGCCGGGGCGCAGGCGCAGCTCCATCCGGTCGCGCAGATAGTCGAAGGCGATTTCCTTGTTGCAGCCGTGCACGATGTCGCAGCCATAGATCGCGCGGCGGTCCTCGACCTGCTGGCCCGCCTGGATCACCCCGACGCTGAGGCCCAGGAAATCATAGAGCGGGCGCATCAGCTCGGCGTCGCGTTCGGCCAGATAATCGTTGACCGTGATCACATGCACCGGCATCCCGCCAAGCGCCGCCGTCGCCGCCGCCAGCGTGGCGCAGAGGGTCTTGCCCTCGCCGGTGCGCATCTCCGCGATCTGGCCGCGCATCATGGACCAGGCCCCCAGCATCTGCACGTCGTAGTGCCGCATCCCCAGGGTGCGGTCGGCGACCTCTCGGATCAGGGCGAAGGCGGGGGCGATTTCATCTGCGCGCAACCTGTCGCGCGCCAGCGCCCGGCGCAGGGTGACGCGCAGGGTCTGCGCCTCGGCTTGCAGATCCTCGTGGCTGGCGCGGGACATGCGGCGCGCATGGCGGGCGACGTGGCGCAGGATCGGGCGCAGCTTTCTCGCGCGCAGCCGGGTGCCGCGCGCCATGTAGAGCCCGCTGGCCCGCTGGCCCCAGCGATCCAGCTTGCCCTCCTGCGCGTCGGGGCGCTCGGCATAGTCGAACAGGCGCGGCAGGCGCATCCGCGCGGCAGAGGGGCCAGAGGAGGCTGCGGGGCCAGAGGAGGCAGTATCAAAACTAGACATTGAACTGGTTGAGAAACAGCTGGCGCAGGCTCCGGTAGAAGCGCACGCCCAGCGGTTCGGCGCGGTGGTCGAAACGCACCAGCGCGCGTTCGCCGACCAGCGCGGGCGGCACGTCGCCACGGGTGGCCACATCGAACAGAAACAGGCTTTGCAGGGTGCGCCTTTGCTGCGGGTCGGAGGGATCGACCGCAAACTGCCCGCCCGCCGTGGTGCCGAGCGCGGGCGAGGGCAGGATCGGCTGGCCTTCGGGCGAAAAGGCGACGATGCGCCCCGGCAGCACCGTGTCGAGCCTGCGTTGCAGGCGGATCTGCACATCCTCGACGCTGTCGCGCACCAGCTCGGCGGTGGCCTGCGGCACGGCGACGCGCAGCCGCAGATCGCCGTGCGGCATGGCGTAGCCCATGATGGTGCCCTTGCGCACCAGCATCCCGATCAGGTCTTGCGCCTGCGGGATCAGGACGCGCTCGTCCTTTTGCGCGGTCAGGGTCAGCGCTGCGCGGCGTTCATCGAACAGCGCGAGCCGCCCCTGCAGGTGGCGGATCTGTTCGCGCAGAACGTTGGCCTGCACCCGGTCGGTGCCGATGACGCTGTCCAGGCGCAGCTGCATCTCCGCCAGGCGCGCGGCGGCCAGTCGACGTTCGGACCGCAGGTTCGGATCGTCCAGCACGACGATGCTGTCGCCTGCCGCCACATCGGCGGATTCGGCCTGCACCTGACGCACGAAACCATCGGTCTGCGCGCGCAGGATCGCGTCTTCCTGCATCAGCACGAACCCGTCGGCCACCGTCGCATGGGGCACCGGCACAAGGAACACGAACCCCAGCACCAGCGCTGTGACCCCCGCCGTCAGCGACACCGCCCGGAGCCTGCGCCCGCGCAACGAGCCCGAGCTGAGCACGTATTTCAGCCCTTTGAAAATCGGAAAGACAAAGACGTTCGACAACGCCCAGATCGCCAGCAGAATGCCGATGAAGAAGAACTTCGTCGCGATGAACAGCGAAATCGCGACCGAGATCGAGATGCGGTAGAAAAAGGCGAGGATCGAATAGCCGAGAAACCAGCGCCGCTCGCCACGCGCGGTCACCGGGCTTTCGGCGTCTTTCACGCCCAGCAGGTGACGCTGGACGACATACCAGAAATACTTGTTCGCGCGCTGGCCCAGGTTCGGGATCTCGACCAGATCGGCCATCACGAAATAGCCGTCGAAGCGCAGCAGCGGATTGCCGTTGAACAAAAGCGTCGAGACGCCGCCGATCAGCATGATGTTGAAGGCAAAGGCCCGCGCCAGCCCCGGCTCGGCCTCCAGCCAGAAGATCATCGCCAGCGCCGCCAGCGCCAGTTCCACCATGATCCCCGCGCCGCCCACCACCGCGCGGCGCCATTTGTTGGCAAAGGCGGCGGAGGCGGAGGCATCGACGTAAGGAACAGGGATCAGCACCAGGAACATCACGCCGATCTCATGCACCTCGCCGCCCCAGACCTTGGTGGCATAGGCATGGCCCATCTCGTGGATCGCCTTGACCAGCGGAAAGGCCAGCGCGATCAACGCGACGTTCTGTGCCGACAGGATCTGCCCCGTCACATCCTGCGTCAGCGCCGACCAGTTCATCGCGGCAAGCGTCACCCCCGACAGCACCAGCGCTGCCCACAGCAGGAAGCCCCAGACCGTGAACAGCGGGCGCACCAGCCAGACGGTCGCGTCGAGAAAGCGATCGGGGTCGAACAGCGGCAGGCGCAGCGCCAGCGGATTGCGCAGCCGCGACAGCATGGTCTTCTTTTCCTGCTCATGGTGCCTGCGGCCCATCTCGGCGATGTCGGGGGGCACGTCGCCCGCGATCAGATCGGCGCTATGCAGCTGCGACAGCAGGCGGATGACCTCGGATTGGGTGGGGGGGTCGTCCTCGAAGCGCTCGCAGGCCATTTCCCACAGCTTCTGCAAGGTGCGTCGCCCGTTCATCAGGGAAATGATGTAGTTCCCGGCGGGGCTGATGCGGTGGTAGCGGCCGGAATGCAGATCCTGCACGATATGCCAGACCTCGCCGCGAAAGCGCTGGCGGTGCACCTCGACATGACCGCGCAGCCGCGGGCGCAGCGGCGCGGCGCGGTACCAATCGGCTGAAAGGAACGATCCTGCGCTCATCGTCCGCGCCCTATTCCAGTCCCAGCCAGCGCCAGGCCCAGATGCGCGCCCAGTTGACCAGCGGTCGGGTCCAGACGGCGATCAGCCGCTTTTCGTCGACATCCACCTTGGCCACGCCGTCCATGCCCGGCTGCAATCCGGGCGCCGGGGTGTCGAGCGTGGCCTCCACCCGGAAACTGGTGGCGCCGTTGCCGTATTCCGCCACCGGGGTGATCTTTCGCACCGTGATGGGAAAGGCCGCATCGGGCAGCGCCGTGACCAGCAGGCTGCCCGGCTGGCCCGGGCGGATGTCGCTGACGCGCCGCTCGTCGACCTTGAGCGCCACACGGTATTCGCCCGCGGGCGCGACCGACAGCAGCGCGTCGCCGCGCGCCACCGACGAGCCGATGGATTGCGACAGATCGCCCGAGGTGACAAGCCCGTCGAAGGGCGCGGTCAGACGGGTGCGGTCGAGCTGTTTGTCGACCAGCGCGATCTGCGCCTCGGTCTGCTCGATCTGGTTGCGGCGGATGTTGGCCTCGGCCCGGTCTCGGGCGGCCAGCGCGCTGTCGTATTCGATGCGCTGGCGTTGCAGCTGGGTGACCAGCCGCAGCCGTTCCAGCACCAGATCGCGGTCGTCCAGCCGCACCAGCAGCGCGCCCTGCGCCACCTCGTCGCCCGCGCGCGCCAGGCTTTCGGCGATGAACCCGTCGAAGGGGGCGGCGATGGTGCGCTGCACGGCGCCTTCGACCACCGCGTCGGCGGCCACCCTGTCCATGCCCCGCGCGAACCAGAAGAATACGCCCAGCAGCAGCACCGCCAGCACGAACGCCTTGCGTCCCAGCTTGCCGGGCCCGACGAGCCGGGTGAAATGCGCGCCCGCGACCTCTGCCGTCTTGGTGATCAGCCAGCGGTCGTTGCTGCGCTTTTCCTCCAGCACGGGCGCCAGCACGCTGGTCACGGCCTCGAAGATCTCGGCCTCGTTCTGGGTGAAGGGGCGGCTTGCCGGGCGCTCGAACACGATCGCACCGATGAAGCGGTCGACGGCATAGAGCGGCACGCTCAGCAGATTGCCGATGCCATGGGCCTGCGCCAGTTTTTCGTGCCGGTGCGTGGCCATCGGCGGATCGACCCCGTCGTCGGGATAGATCACCACGCCGCGCTGGTCGATGGCCTCGTCCATCGCGGCGCCCAGCAGGCGCACCAGGTTCATCCGCTTGCCGAACTGCGCCGAGTGCGAGATCGCGGCGACGCGGCAATGGCCGAAACGGCGGAACCCGATGGAGACGCGGTCACAGTCGAAGCGGGTCGCCAGATCGGTGGCGGCGGCGCGTGCGGCGGTGGCGATGTCCTGCTGCTCGGCCACGCCGACGACGGTGTTCAGCGCGTGCACCGCCTGGGCGTAGCGTTCGGCTCTGACGGCGGCGTCCTCCCGGCGCAGCGCGTCGCGCATCCAGGCCGCGCCCCATTGCAGGCGGCGCATGGTCTGGCGCAGATCGGCCTGGTCACGCGGCAGAACCTCGATGCCCACCGCCCCCACGGCGGTACCGTCCAGCGACAGCGGCGTCGTGATGAACACCAGCCCCCCCTTGGTGGCCATCGCGTCCTTTTCGATCGCCCCGCGCACGACGCCGCGATCCTGCGACACCGCGTTTTCCGCCGCCAGCAACAGCCCGTCGGAGGGGATGCGCGCATCGGGAAAATTGGCGATGGTGCGCAGCCGCCCGGTCTCGGCATCGCGCAGAAAGACGCAGCATACCTCGGGCGTATCGAGCATCCCGAACATCAGGGGCGCCCAGGATTGCGCGGCCTCCTGCGTGGCCTTCGCGTCAGAGAGCCGCCGCCACAGACCCTGTTCCAGCATCGTGACCTGCGCGGCCGCATCGCCGGCCCCGGCGTCGGATGCGCCTTCCGACGCCGTTCCGGTCAGCGACGCGACGTCGCGCGGCTGCTCCCTTTCACTCACTGGTCGTCGACCTTCAGAACGCCGTGGCGCGATTCATATTCGCGCAGCACCCCGGTGAGAATGCGTTGCATCCGCTTGGCGGCATAGGGGGTCATGATCACGCGGTTGGTCAGATCCACCCGCACCGGGCCATCTTTGCCCGCGTCCCAGGTGCGGTTGGTGCCGTAGAAGAATTCGACCTGTTCGCGCGTGCCCTGGATGTTGACGACATTGGCGAAGGTGGTCTGCATCGCCTCGTCATTCCATTCGACGGTGGAATTGCGGTTGTCGGACCCGGAGGCCGCGGATTTCTCGCGCGCGTCGGGGGTATCACTGGCGTCGGGCATGGGGTGCGTCCTTTTCGGCGGCAAATCTTGTCATCGGGCGCCCGCGGCGCGATCGTCATCGGGGCACCGCGGCTTTCACCGCAGATTATCCCCGATGGGGCGGCGGGCAAAAGCTTTTCCGCCCTTGCCCGCGGGAATTTCCCTTGCTCAGTAATCCGCGATGAACAGCCAGTCGTCGGCGCCGTTATCGGCGGTGCCGCCCGGGTTCTGCGCGATGTCGTCCAGCAGCCACAGCCCGCCCAGCCGGTCGATATAGGCAAACAGCGACCCGTCGGCGTCCAGCAGCGTGTGCACCGCATCGACCGGCGCATCGGCGTTGTCGAAGCTCGTCAATTCGAACTCGCCGCTGTCGGCATTGAACACATAGGAGGAGGTGCCGCCGTTGCGCGCCGGGTTGGCGTCGATGCTGATGACGATTTCGCTTTCGGTGATGGCAGAGATGATCTGCTGCGCACCCGGTCGCGCCGCCATCGCGGCCCCGCCGAAGCGCGCGTCGTGGTAGAGATCGCGCACCATCTTCTGCGCCTCGGCCGGGGCCCCGACCGAAGTGATGAAGCCGCCCAGCTTGCCGCGCAGATCCGAGCCGGGGTTGGCGTCGGTGTGGAAATCGGCGCGGGCGAAGGCGCTCTCGAAGCCGACCATCGCCTCCGCTATCGCGGCATCGCGCGCAGCGCTGTCCATCTCGCCGGAGATGACGGTGCCGCGCTTGGACTTCTTCAGCTTGTCATGGCCCGCGCCGCCGACCACCGTGTCGTATTTGCCGTTCTTGATATAGTCGTTTCCGGTCCCGCCGAAGATCAGGTTGGTGCCCTTGTTGTCGTCGATCCGGTCGTTTCCTTCGCCGCCGTCGATCAGATCATTGCCATAGCCGCCGCGAATGCGGTCGTCGCCGGAGCCGCCGAGGATGATGTTGTCGGCGGTTTGCTTGTGATCGTGCTTGCCGTGATCGTCATCGTCATGCCCGTAGCCGTGGCCGTGGCCATACCCGTGATCGTCGAACTTGCCCGACCCGGCGTCCAGATCGTCGTCGCCCGCGCCGCCGTCGATGAAGTTGGCACCGCTGTCGCCGTCGATCCGATCATCGCCCGCAAGACCCAGGATGGCGTTGTTGCGATCGTTGCCGGTCAGTTCGTCATCGTATTGCGAGCCCACCAGATCCTCGAACGCATGATCGGAATGCAGCGTGATCAGCAGGGCGCGTGCCTGGTCGTATTTGTTGCCGCTGACCTGCTGCTGGCCGTCGCGGCCCAGATCGATGTCGACCGGCCCGTCGAACCGGCTGAAATCAAGCGTGTCGCCGGTGTCGTTGGACAGGCCCACGTCGGTGTCATGGCCGTCGTGCCCATACCCGTGGCCATACCCGTGTTTATGCCCGTGGTCATCGTGATGGCCGTCGGCCTCGACCAGACGGTCGGCGCCCAGATCGGAGCCCAGTTCGGTGCTCGCGAAGACATAGGTGTCGTCTCCGCCGCCGCCCCAGGCCCAATCGTCGTCCTGGCCGCCCTCGATCACGTCATTGCCGCCAAGCTCGGGGTAAAGCAGCGTCAGGCCCGGCACGCCGAAGGGATCGAAGTGCTTGTCGTCATAGTCGTCATGGCCTTTGCCGTCGCCGTTCAGCCCCGCGATCATGTCGTTGCGCAGGATGGCGCGGGCGTGATCGCCGGTGACGATGTCGTCGCCCGCCTCGGCGTGGATCGTGTCATCGCCCGACCCGCCGATCAGCACATCGCCGTCGACGCCGCCGTCGATGGTGTCGTCGGCGCTGCCGATCTGACCGGGGGCGGAGACCATTTCAAAGACCTGATCGTCGAACAGACGCATCCGGCCCTGATCGCCCAGCACGCGGTCGCTGTCGTAATCGCCCTGCGCCACCACGTCGCCGCGATCCGCGCCCGCCACGATCTGAAGCCCCGCGATGCCCAGCGTGTCACCGCCGTTGGCGCGGTAGCGGCCGCGGCTGTCGTAGCTGCCGCCATTGTCCACCCGCAGGCTGAAGGCGTCGCCCGAGACGTCGCGGAACACCAGCACATTGGCCGCCTGCGTCGGATCGGCGGGGTCATGTTCAAGGAACTCGCCCGCAAAGCCCGCGTTGCCGAAGCCGTCGGAATTACGCTCCGCCTGACCGGCCTGCAACAGGCGGACGACACCGTCGCGCGCGGCGCGGGCATCCTGCGCGTCGAGATAGATGTAGACGTCATAGCTGTCGGTGCCGAAGCGCGCGCCCAGATCGGTGACATCGACGCCCAGGGTGCGGCCGCTCTTGGCATAGATCGCGCCGTTCATCATGCGCCCGTTCTGGGTGTCGGGGTTCAGATCGTCGCGGGTCCCGGTTTCCAGCCCATAGGGCTTGCGCCCGTCCAGATCGGATCCGATGCGGATGCTCACGCCGTCGGCCGTGCGCAGGGTTTCCGTCTTGTCGCGGCCGCTCGAATGGCTGTGGCCGTCGTGGTCATGGCTGTCGTTGTCGGATTTGCCGCCCTTGCGATCGTCGTCATCGTCGTGATGATCGTCGTGGCCGTCGTGGCCGTCGTGGCCGTCGTGGCCGTCGTGGCCGTCGTGATCGACGTCGAAATTCACCCATTCGGCATCCGACACCATCCCGGCGCGGGCCTGCACGTCGCTTTCGTCCAGCGTGCTGGCGAAGTTGATGCTGAGGCTGGCGAAGGCGCCTGCCGACAGCGCGTCGTCGACGCCGTTATGCGGCCCGCGGTCGCCCGCGTCGATCCGGTCGCTGCCCTCGCCGCCGATGACGCTGTCGCGGCCGTTGCCGGTCAGGATCGTGTCGTCGAAGAAGAAGCCCTGCATCGCGTCGATGCTTTCCATCTCGCGCAGCTCGCCGAACTGGGTGGCACCCGCGCCGCGCTGAACGAAGCTCACGCGGCCATTGTCGCCAAAGACGGCGTCGTTATCCAGATGGCCCATATCCGCGTCGCCCGCGGTGTCGATCACATCGTTGCCCGCGCCGCCGATGACGATGTCGTCGCCGCCGCCGGTCTTGATGAAGTCATCGCCGCCCACATCGGGCGCGATGGATTCGGCCACATCGATGGCATGGGACCGCCCCACGACCTGAATGCCCGAGATCACCGGGCGCGTCTTGCCGGACCAGCCTTCGGGCACGTCGACCAGCACCGTGACCTTGTCGGCGCTCAGCCCGGTGGCGGTGGTGTAATTCGCCACCCCCGTGCCGTTCGCGGCGGTATAGCTGCCGTCGAAATCGGTGCCGCGCGGGTCGGCCAAGGTGGTCTGCGCGCCGTTGATGGTGACGCGGCGCATGCCGTCGCCCTTCTTGTCGGTCTTGCCCGCGTCGCCATCGAGATAGACGTAGATGTCGTATTCCTCGAACTGGCCGGACAGCCCTTCGATCACGACCTCGATCTTGTCGTCGTCATCGCCGTAGAGGTAGCCCTCGAACAGCCGCTCATCCGAGGTCAGGCCGTATTTCTCGCGCAGGGCGTCGTTGGTATCGGTATGCGCGTCATCGGCGCGGCCACGCTTGTCGATGGCGCCCCAGCGGATGGTGACGCCGGGCATGAGCGCGCCCGCCTCATCTGTCATCAGCTCGGTCGCGTCGTCGCCGAAGATGCCTTCGCCGCCTGCCAGGTCGATCCAGCCCGAGGCGCGCGGCGCGGGCAGCGCGGAGGCGCTGACGCCGGTGCCCGCGGTGCCGTGGATATGGGTGGTTTCGTCCTTGTCGTTGCCGTGATCGTCGTGGTGGTCATCGTCATGCCTATCGGTCCGGGCGCCGAAGTTGAAGCCCATGATGGCATATTCCTGACCCGTCGGATCGCCCAGGTCGGCGCCGCGGAATTCGGCAGAGCCGCCGAAGGTGACGTGCCCGTTGTCGCCGAAGACGATGTCGCGCAGGTTCTGGATCGGGCCCGCGTCGATCACGTCGCCGCCCGCGCCGCCCAGCACGATGTCCATGCCGGCGCCCGAATGAATCGTGTCGTCGCCGCCCTCGGCCACATCGGTCGACAGCACGTCGCGCAGCGGACCGTAGGTGCCGGTGACCGGGTTCACGAAATCGATGATGCCGTGATCGCCCAGGATGATGTCTTCGCCATCCTGCGCGCCGCTGCCGTCATCGGCGTCGGTGATGATGAAATCGCCCGCCGCACCGCCCAGCACCACATCGGCGCCAAGGCCGGTGGTGATCTGGTCGACGCCGCCGTGAATGGCGTCGATGGTGCGCACGCTCAGCAGGCCGAAGGGCATCTGACCCACGTTCGGCGCGCCGGATTCCACCAGCGCCAGACCGCTGTCGCCCAGCACCAGGTTGTCGCCCTGGCCCGCGTCGATCAGATCGCCCGCCGCGCCGCCGAAGATCACGTCGGTCGCGGAGCCGGTGGTGATGACATCGCGCCCGCCCTTGTCGGTGTCGGTGGAGCGGACCTCGCGCAGGGCCATCCCGAAGGACGGCAGGTTGACCGAAGTGGCCCCCGACACCAGCGTGCCGCTGTCGCCCAGCACGACGTTCTGGCCTTCGCTCGCCAGGATCTCGTCGTTGCCGCCGCCGCCGATGACGATATCGTCGGCGCTGCCGGAATGGATCAGATCGTCGCCGTCGAAGGGCGTCCAGGACGAGGTGATGCTGTCGAGCGTCGCGAGATCGCCATCCGCGATCCAGTCCGCGACGATGTTGTCGCCCAGCACGATGTTCTGCGCGTCGGGCCGCGCGGTGGTCTCGCCGAAGTTGACGACGATGTCGTCGCCGCCCGAGCCGCCGACCACGAGGTCCGCGCCCACGCCGGTGGTGATCGCATCGGCGCCGAAATGTTCCGGCGCGAGGCTCTCGACCCGCTCCAGCACATAGGGCAGGTCGCCGAAGTTCGGGGTGCCGGCGTCGAGGATCAATTCCCCATTGTCGCCCAGGACGATGTTTGCCCCGTCGCCCGCGACGATGTCATCCGCGCCAAAGCCGCCGACAACGATGTCGGTGGCGGCGCCGGTGCGGATGGTGTCGTTGCCGCCCTTGTCGGTATCGGTGGTGCGCACGGTTTGCAGCGCCATGCCGAAGGACGGCAGGTTGACCGCCTGCGCCCCTGCGATCAGCTCGCCGCTGTCGCCCATGACCACGTTGGCGCCTTCTCCGGCCAGAATGGTGTCGCCGCCGCCGCCGCCGAGCACGATGTCGGCCGCGCTGCCGGTGGTGATGCGGTCGGCGCCGTCGCCGCCGGTCCAGCCAGAGGCGACGTAGTCGAGCGTCGCCAGATCCGGGTCCGCCACCGCGCCCCAATAGGCGGCGATGCTGTCGCCTGCGACGATGTTCTGCCCGTCGGGCGTGGCGGCGGCGCTGTCGCCCAGGCTGGCGAAGATCTGGTCGCGGCCCTTGCCGCCCACAAGCAGGTCGGACCCGGTGCCCGTGCGGATCGTGTCGTCGCCGCCGTATTGCGCGGCGAAGGTGGTCACCGTCCGCAGCACGTAGGGCAGGGTGCCGAAGTTCGGGGTGCCCGAGGTCATGGTGGCAAGGCCCAGGTCGCCCAGCACGATGTTGTCGCCGTGCCCCGCATAGATCCTGTCGCCACGGCTGCCGCCGATGATGACGTCGGTGCCGTCGCCGGTGGTGATGTCGTCGCTGCCGCCGTGATCGCTGTCGAAGCTGGAGACGCGCTCCAGCGACAGGGCGAAGGCGGGCAGGGTGACGCCGGCCACGGCGCTGCCGCGCAGCATGCCCTCGTCGCCCAGCACGATGTTGTCGCCGTGGCTGGCGTTGATGACATCGGCGCCGAAGCCGCCCAGCACGATGTCGCTGCCGCGCCCGGTGAAGATGCGGTCGTCGCCGCCCTTGTCATTATCCTGGGTGATGGCCGATATCAGCCGCGCCGCGCCCTCGACGGCCTGCCAGTTGGCCAGACCGTAATCGCCCAGGATCAGGTTGTCGCCATCGGGCAGGGCAGGGGTTTCGCCCCCCCTGGCAGCGATCCAATCGCCGCCGCCGCCGCCCAGGATGAGGTCCGATCCGGTGCCGCTGCGGATGATATCGGCCGCGTCGTCGGCGTGCGGCGCCATTGTGGTGACGTAGCCCAGCGTCATCGGGATGCCGCCGAGCTGCGGCGCGTCCAGATCGCTCAGCGCGCGGATCAGGGCGCGATCGCCGCTGATCAGGTTGTTGCCCGCGCCGGCGTCTATTGCATCCGCCCCCGCGCCGCCGACGATGATGTCGGAACCCGCGCCCGTGGTGATGATGTCGCGCGCGCCGAAGCCCGGATGGGTGCTGTACATCTCGTCGATGTCGCCGATGTCGCCGTCGAGCGCGACGCGGTCCATCAGCCCGTTGTCGCCGAAGACGATGTTGTTTCCGCCCAGCGTGGTGATCGCGTCGCTGCCGGTGCCGCCGATGATCAGGTCGGTGCCCTCGCCGCCGTAGATGATGTCATCCGCGCCGTCCTGCGCCTGAACGCTTTCCACGCGCGACACGCGGCCCGTGTCGGCCAGGCGCAGCGTGCCGGGAAGCTGGCTTATGATGCCGTGATCGCCCAGGATGAAGTCGTCGCCCGCGCCGCCGAAGATGGTGTCCTTGCCCGCGAGGCGGGTGTCGGCGCTGTCGCGGAAGGGCACGGTGACCGATCCCGACACGACCGTCGGTTCCCGGGTCAGCAGATCGGTGCTGAAACCGTCGTCGCCGTAGATGTGATCGTTGCCGTCCAGTCCGTGGATCGTGTCGTCGCCGCCGCCGCCGGCGATCTGGTCGCTGCCGGAGCTGCCCCAGATCGTGTCGTTGCCGATGCCGCCGTAGATCGTGAGCCCGGTCGCATCGGGGTCGAGCGAGGTGAGCAGCCGCGCGTCGATGGTGTCGCCGTGATCCTCGGGCCGGTCGAAGCCGTCGAAGACCAGGCCGTTGCCGGTGGGTGCACCGCTGGAATAGTCGTAGCGCGCGCCGTAGGTGTCGGTGTCGCCGTAGATCACCAGCAGGCTGTCCGGACCCGCGCCGCCGGTCACGGTGATCGTGTCGGCGCCGCCGCCGCCATGTACCGCCGTGACGGGCAGATCCACCAGGTTGTCGGAGAAGACATTGGTGCCCGAGATGGTGAAGTTGTCGTCACCCTCGCCCAGCAGCACGTCGATGATCTCGACCGTGCGCATGGTGATGCCCTGGTTGTAGGTCTCGATCTGGGAGCCGTCCTGCGCATCGCTGACGTCGAAGTCGATCGCGCCGGTGCCCATGTCGAGCCCGTTGACCAGCACCCCGTCCGAGATCAGCGACATGAAGCCGGGGGTGCCGGTGACGTCGCCGTCGTTCTGGATGTTGACCCGGTCGTTCTGAATCGTCTCGTCGGTGCTGTCGTCGATGGATATCGGGCCGGTGTCGCGCTCGGTCGGCAGCATCACGGCCGTGCGCAGCGAACGCGCCTCGGTCGGACCGCCGTCGATGACGAGCGGGCCATAGACCTTGGAGGTGGTATGTTCCTCCGCCGGGAAGACGCGGGTAAAGTAGCGATCGGCCGAGGGGGTGTAGGTCGGGTCGGCCTCGAGCTTGACGATGACCTCCTCGTTCCAGTTCTTGTCGGTGAAGGTGATCTGCGCGGCCTCGGCCGTGAGCGTCGCGCTGACGTCCTCCTGCGCCACGACACGGGTGCCGCCCGACAGGTAGATCGTCTTGCCGTCCTCGGAAATGCTGCCGATGATCAGCGGCCCGTCGTTGCCGTCGGTTCCGGTGCCGGTGATGTCGATGGTCTGCCCTTTGGCAAAACCCGCCGCGGCCCAGCTGCCGCTGGAGCGTAGGATGCGGTCGGGGGTCTTCTGCGTGGGGTCGTGCAGGAAGTCGACCGTCACCGTCTCTTGCGCCAGCGTGGTGAGCGTGACGCGCGGGTCGGTGCCGGTGTCGGGCACGACGCGGGTCTGGCCGTCGTCGAAGATGTTGAAGGTGACATCCGCGGTCGGTTTCTTGGTCAGCCGCACGGTGTAGGTGTCGAATTTGCCTGCCTGGTCGATGATGACCGTGTCGCCGTTCGTCTCGCGCACCAGGGCGCCGGCGCTGTCGCCGTCCACGGCGGTCACGCGCAGCTCCTCGCTGGCGACGGCCGCGTAGGCGCCGCCGGTGGAGGTGACGGCATGGGTGACGAGGATACGCTCCTCGTTTTCGACCAGGCCATCCGCGACTGCGGTTGCGGTGACGGTCTGCGGCTGGTTCCAGTTGAGATGGGTGAAGCTCAGCACGCTCTTGTCGTAGGCCAGATCGCCGCTGTTGGACCCGTCGGTGAGGGTGACGGTCACGACCTCGCCCACATCGGGGGCGCGGGTCAGGCTGACATCCCAGCTGTCGGTGATGCCCTTCGCGCCTTCCAGCAGCAGCGTGTCGGTGCCGCTTTCGGCGATGAGCACGCCTGCCTTGTCGTCGTCCTCGACGGTGATTTCCAGGTTCTCGACATCGGCCCGGTCGAAGATCGGGTCGGTCGAGGTGACGGAGTGGCTGACGATGACGGTGCGCTTGCCTTCCTTGGCGGCGTCGTCCTGCGCCTCGACGGTGACGACCTGTTCCTGATTCCAGTTGGTGTGATCGAACGTCAGCACCAGCGCGTCGGTGAAGGCGCCGCCGCCCGCCGAAAGCAGGACGGATTCCGCCTGTTGTCCCCGCACGGAGGCACCGGCCAGACCCGCCTCGGTCGTGGCGAAGCTGCGTCCCACGGTGATCGTGGTATCGGTCAGCGAGATGATCTCGTAGATGCCGTCGCTGTCGCCCGTGCCGCTCAGATCGAGCGATTGGTAGATGTCGAAGCCGTCGTCGATCCAGCTGCCGCTGTCGCGGGTCAGCGTGGTGCCGCCGGCGGCAAAGCTGATCCTGGCGTCCGCGGCCATCACCGGCACCGCGAGCGCCTTGTCGGTGGTCGAGGAGCGCGCGGCCGAGACGGTCACATAGACCATCGCGCCCACCGCGACTTCTTCGGAGAGCTTCACGGTGTAGACGTCACGCCGACGGCCCTGGGTTTCGCTGACCACGGTTTTGCCTTGGGTCGTGTCGCTGGAGGCTTCCTGGCCGATGCTGACCACGCCGCGCACCGCGTCGGCGATGTTCGTGCCCAGCCCCGCGACGAAGGTTTCGTCATAGAGGTCGTCGCCGCTGGCGATCTGGTGGTTGATCAGACCCGAACGGCCCTTGTTGTCGAGCGAGACGATCTGTTCGGTCACGTCGCCGGTCACCGTGAAAGTGTCGGAGCCCAGCCCGCCGATCACGTTGGTTACCGCGCCCGCGGCCGTCGACAGGATGAAGAAGTTGTCGTTGCCCTCCAGGCCGTCGACCTCCAGCGCCTCCTCGGTGTTGGAAATGTTGATCGCCAGCCCGGCGCCGAAGATGCCGTTTTCGGTGACGACGAAATTGTCGTCGCCTTCGGTGCCCAGCACGATCACCGTGTCGAAGCCCGCGCCGCCGTCGATGTCGACGGGCGAGTTGATGTTGTACTGGATGTTGTCGTCGCCGTCGCCCGCGCGCACCTCCGTCAGTTCCTGATCCATCTGTTCGCCGGTGTCGAGCAGGAAGGCGCGGATGATGAAGTCGTCGTTGCCGGCCTCGCCCTCCAGCTTCAGCTGGGCACGATTGGCGTAGACGGTGAAGCGGTCGTTGCCCGCGCCGCCGAAGGCGATGGTGGCAAAGCTGACGCCGTTCGACAGATACCCGCGCGTGGTCAGCACGGCCTCTATGCTGTCGCCCGCGGCGATGCCGTTGGACAGGCCGTTCTCGTCGACGCCGCCGAAGACCGGGTCGATGCCGAAGATCTGGCCGAACTGGAACTCGTCGTTCCCGGCGCCGCCGTCGAGCGTCATGATCGCGGCGTTGTCGTCGGAAATGAAGCTGTCGGCGCCATCAAGTCCCAGTGCCGTGATGCGCCCGTTGATCGAACGGTCGTAGTTGATCCGCTCCACCGTCTGGGGGCGGTCCGCGGTGTTGTCGCGGATCTGATCCTTGGTGCCATGCATCAGCGCCATGAAATTGGCGCGGCTGAGGAAGAAGTCGTCCTGCGCGGTGCCGCTGACGACCATCGTGTCGGCGCCCGCGTCGGGTGCGCCGCTGTCGAAGGCGTCGATGATGTAATCGGCCGTCCCGGTTTCGGAGCCGTGGGTCTGGATGAAGATGTCATCCGACCCCGCGCCGCCGTCCAGCAGCAGGCTGTCGGTCGCGCGGTCCTGGCTGTTCAGCCGCGTGACGCTCAGCCGGTCGTCGCCGGTGCCGCCCAGAACGGTCGTGTGACCCTGCATCGCGACCATGTCCTCGATCAGGACGGAATCCGCCCCTGCGCCCGCATCGACAAGGATGGTGGAGCCGGAGACGAGGCTGCCGCGCAGCGCCATCTGGTCGTCGCCCGCCCCGAGGTCGAAGCCGATGGAGGCCGCGTCGATCACGCCCGTCGCCGTCAGCTCGACAAAATCGCGCGTGCCGCCGGTGGTCAGGGTAAAGCCGCCCGCCGCGGTGGTCGTTCCGGTCAGCAGGATGCGATCCTCGTCGCCGCCGGTGGTGTAGGCGATGTCGCCGCCCGCGGTCACGGTGCCGTCGACGGTCAGATTGCCGCCGCCGGTGCCCTGATCGTCGAAGTCGGTCGTCAGCGTCAGGTCGCCGCCCGCCGTCAGGGTGCTCGAGCTGTCGATGACGATGTGATCGCCCGCCAGGACGGTGAGGGAACCGCCGGCGGTGACATTCGCGTTCACGGTCACGATGTCGTAATCCTCGGGCGCGGATTCGGTCGCCTTGATCAGGACGTTCCCGCCTGCGGACGTCGCCGTGTTGATGGTGATCGGGCTGGAGGCGGTGGTGACGATATCGCCGCCCGAGGACTGGCCCAGGCCGGTGCCGTCCAGCGACTGCACGTTCAACCCGCCTTCGTTGTGCACATAGGTCGATCCGGTGGTGGAAATCGACTGGATCTGTCCGACCCGCGTGAACATCGGCGTCAGGTCGGTGCCGATATTTTTCTGCGCGATCAGGAAGGTGCGTCCGCCGATGACGTTCGACTGGCCCGCGCCCGCGCCGTTGAAGATGCCGCCGACGGTGGCGGTCAGATACAGCGTGCCCGCGGCCGCGACGGCGGGGTCGATGCCCACGCGGTCGACGGTCAGGTTGCCGCTGCCCTCGATGATATAGGCGTCCTGATAGCTGGAGGTGGTCACCTTGCCGGTGCTGGCATTGCCCAGCACTCCGCCGTCGCCGCGCGAACTGTCGATGTCGAGCTCATTGCCCGCCGCCCCGATGAAGCCCAGGCGCGCGGTCAGGTCGATGTCGCCCCAGGCCAGCACGTCGGCGCCCAGCCGGGCCGCGCTGGGGGTGGCGTCGGCGCTGTCGGGGTCGGTCGGATCGACCAGATCGACCGCGTCGAAGATCGACAGCGCGGCCTCCAGCGTGACCGATCCGGTCTGCGACGAGATGGTGCGCACGTTCAGATCGCCCACCTGTTCGGTCAGGGTGATGTCGCCCTTGGCGGTTGCGGTCACCAGGCCCTTGTCGCTGCCCACGTCGCCGCGCGCCTCGATATCCAGCGCGTCGCCCGCCTGGCCGATGGTGCCGTTGAGCGCCTTCAGCCGGATGTTGTTGGCCTCGATGTTGACGAAGTCATTGTCCTGCGCGTCGACGATGGAGCCCTCGGCCACCAGATCCACATCGCTGGATTGCGAATAGAGCGTGTTGACGTTCATGTCGCCCGCACGTTCGGTCAGATAGATGCCGCCCGCGCCGCGCGCCGTCAGCGTGCCGGTCGCGCTTTGGTCCAGATAGATCCGTTCGGCTGCGGAATTGCCGCCGATGCCGCCCTGGCCTGCCTCCAGCAGTAGGTCGTCGCTGACGATGTTGGTGCCCGTGGCGCCCAGCGTGTTGGTCAGGTTGCCTTGCGCCTTGATCCGCAGGTTGCCGCCCACGTTCATCTGGCCGATCGCGACCGCGGCTTCCGAGCCGAGGAAGCTCTGGCTGCCCGCGGTCACGTTCACCACACCCTTGGCGATGATGTCCAGATCCTCGCGCAGCTGCACCTGAACGGCGGCGATTTCGACGAACTGGTCCAGTTTCACCGACACGCCGGTCTGCGCCTCGGCGAAGGGCGATGCGGTCAGGGTGATCGTGTCATTCGTTACCGACGCGATGGTGTAGAGCGATTGCGCGTCGTTGTCGGCCTTGCTGCCCTTGACCAGCAGCTTCATCCCCGGCGCGAAATCGCCAAAGCCGTCGCCGGCGGTGCGGGTGATCGTGTTGCCCGACAGGTTGACGGTCGCGGCCGCCGCCTCGCCCAGCGGGTCGAGCGCCAGCGACGAGACGAAGACATGCTGACCCACTTCGCTGGCCTTCAGCGCCAGTTTCCCGGCATCCACCGTCAGCACGTTGCCCGAGATCGCGCTGACCGTGTAGAAGGGGCCTTCCTCGGTCGCGTTGGCGCTGCGGCCCTCGACCTGGATGACCTGACCCAGAAGGCCGCTGTCCCAGGTGCCGCCGTCGGTGCGGGTGATGGTGTTGGCCCCCGCCTGGAAGGAGACGGTCGCCTCATAGCGCGGCGAGGTCAGGTAGAACACGTCATCGCGTTCCGCCGCGCCCAGGGTGACGCGCTGATCGGCGGTCAGATTGCCGCCCGCGGTGATCGGGATGATCACGTTGCCGTCGGTGCGCCCGATGGCGCCCGAGACGTTCAGCGTGATCCGGTCGCCGCTGATGTTGGTGTCCTCAAGCCGCACTTCGGTGTCGGTGACGGGCTTCAGCAGGCCCGCGCCGATCGAGTTGATCAGCTCGTCTTCGGTCCAGATCTTGATCGAGGCGTCGATATCCGCGATTTCCTGCGCGCTCAGCGTCACCTCGTAGTTGGCGTCGAAGACGCCGCCGTTGGTGTCGCCATGTTTGGCGTCCAGTCCGCGATACTGCGCCGTGCGCGATGTGCGCAGCGTCAGGATCGCCGCTTCGACATAGGCGGGCAGTTCGGCGGCGGCGACACCTTCGTCGGTGCCTTGCCGGGTATAGAAATCCTCGTAATAGGCCTGTTCGGCGTCGGTGAAGACCACCAGCGGCGAATCCGCCAGTTCGGCCGTGCGGAATTCCAGATAATAGGCATCCGCCGTCGCGGCGATCACGGTCTCGTCGGTTTCGCCCGCGGCGCGCAGCTCTTCGGCCTTGGCGTCGCGCTGGGTGTTCCGCACGTCCCAGTATTCGCGGTATTCGTTGGTCTTGGCGGTGGCCAGCGCGGTCTTGGTGTCGGCGACCTTTTGCGCGGCCTTGCTGCCGGTCAGGGACAGATCGCTCCAGACGCCGGCGCGCAATTCGGAAATCGCGCGTTCGTCGCGTTGCTGATTGGTGTTGGAATCCAGCAGGTTGCCCGAGGTGACGGTGATCGAGACATCGTCGCGCGCCAGCACCTCGAACAGGCGCAGATCGCCCGCCGTTTCGCGCAGGTGGATCGCGCCCTCATCGGCATAGGCGCGCAGCAGGTCGCGGTTGGAATTGCCGGTGTCGATGTCGATCGGCGTGCCGGCGGTGCCGATGTCGCCCGACAGCGCGGTCAGCGTGACCGCTCCGCCGCGAACGACCTGGCTGCCGGTGGCAAGGATGCTGTGCCCGGCTGTCAGGGCCACATCGCGCCCGGCGCCTGCCGTCACGTTGCCGATCCACATGTCGCCGCTGGCCTGTTGCAGATAGATCGCCCCGTTGGTGGTGGACGCGTCCAGCCGCGGGTGGTCCGCGACGCTGACGCCCGCTTTCGGCACGGTCAGATCCACGCGCACCGCGTCGCGGGCGATCCCGATGCCGCCGCCTGCGACCAGGTTGACCTGCCGCCCGCCGATGGAGCCCTGAATCCCGCCCGAGGTGGTGCGGATCGTGCCCGTCGTCTCGATCGAGGTCACGCCGAATTCGTTTTCCAGCGCCCCGTCGACCACGACGTTGGAATTGCCGCCCTTCACCACGATCGAGCCTTCGGCATCGCCGATGAACTGGATGTCGATGGGCCGGTCGGCCTGGATGGTGTGGGTGTAGTAGTTCGAGAAATCCTTGATCGTCGTGAACTGGCGGAAGGTATAGCGCGAGCCGTACCAGGTGGACCAGGAGTTGTAGGCCGTCAGACGCGGGCCGTCCTGATCGGTCTGCAGTACCTTTTTCGCGTAGGTATAGACCGGATCGCCCGTCACATAGGCCGGATCGCTGCCCGTCGTATCGAGGAAGAAGTAGTTCGAATCCGGCAGGATCTCGCCTTCGTATTTGGTGGTTTTGGTGGGCGTGATGTTGCTGGTGTCGGGGACGAAGGCGTCGATGCCCAGCCAGGATCCTTCGGTGAATTCATGCACGTCCTTGGTGCGCGTGGCCTGAACGATGGTCCAGCCATAGCGGAAGCCGTCGCGCGGAGTGTAAACGTCGGTCTTGCCCGACAGGGTGGACTGCGCGCCGTTGACGCTCTTGGTGATCTGGCCGTTCTCGCCGGTGGTGTAGATGGTCGCGTTGATCGCGCCGTTGACCTTGGGCTTGGCCTTGTCCTTGATGATCAGGCTGCCCTCGCCGCGGGTGGTGGCGTCGATGCGTTCCAGCACCAGTTCGGGGGCATCGCCGTCGGCGAAACCCATCTTGTTGACGATGTCGATGTCGGGATAGCCGTTATAGACGATGATCTTGCCGTTGCGCGTGTTCATCACGTTGCCGGTGATGTCGATCTGCCCGCCCGAAGGGCGCAGCTCGGTCACGATGACCTTGCCGTTGCCGTTGTTGCCCGTGGGATCGTAATAGGTCTGGAAGCCGTCCCCGCCGGTGGCCAGCCGGGTGACGCGCGTGGTTCCCGAATTGCGCAGCCGCTCGATCTGGGCCTTCACGTCGGCGGTCAGGATGACGTTGTAGTCGTCTTCGCCGGCCTGGATGATGCCGTTGATGTTGACCCATTCGGAATCGATCAGGATGCGTTTCGCCTTGATCGAGGGGGTGGTGGGTTCCACGTCGAGGAAATCGTTCACCGCCGAAAGGTCGGGCTGGAGTCCGCCGGTGGTCAGCGTGAGCGGCGCCGCGTTCAGCGTGCCCGCATCCACGTCGCCATTGCCGGTCAGCGCGGGGGTCTTCCACTTGGCATAGGGATCGCCGGCGGCGTGATAGACGGTCTGGTTGATATAGGCGGTGCCGCCGGTGCGCAGCACGAAGTTCTTGGCGTCCACGGTGGCGTTGGTGAACACATCGCCGTCGGCGCTGGGGTGGGTCGCGTTGTTCAGCAGGAACAGGTTGCCGCCCAGGTTCAGCACATCGCCCTGGATATAGATGTTGGGCCAGGTGCGGATGGTGGTGTCGCCGTTCAGGCGGCCTTCGAGGATGTCGTAGTCGGTCGAGATCAGGATTGTCGGCGCGTTGCTGTCGACGGTCGGCGTGGCATCGGGATCGGGGGGGGGGGCCGCGATGGACCGATCGGAGATGGTGAAGGCCGCCGTGATCGCTTGCGAGGCGGGCGAGACGAAGCCCAGGCGGTTGTCCTCGGTGTTCTGGACGCCGTTTTCCTGATTGGCGAGCGACAGCTTGCCCGCCTCCTCGGCCAGGGCGATTCCGTTGAAGTTGATGCCGCCGTTGACCTCGGGGATGATGGCGCCGAGGATTTCCATGTTGGCGTGGGTCTTGTTGACGATCTCGATCCGGGCATCGCGCGGCACGTCGAAGGTGCCGGTGCCGCCCAGCTGATCGCTGAGGATCGAGACGCGGCCCGCCTGCGCGGTGACCGGATCGACCACGATGAAGGGCGACTGCACGGTGCGCGGGACGATCGTGCCATCCGACAACTGCACGGCCTGGCCCGAGGCCAGCAGGTTGCCCAGCAGGCGGTTGATCTCATTCTGGTAGAAGGTGACCAGATCGGGGTTCACGTAATTGCCCGCGTTGTCCTTGACGCCATAGGTCTGCAGGTTCTCGCGCGCCTTGGTCAGCAGGTTGTAGTCGGGCGAATAGATAAAGCGGTTTTCCACCCGCCAGTCGATATCGCCGGTGCCGGTGCCGGAATAGACGGCAGAGGTCGGATCGTTGGCATCGGTCAGCGCAAAGGTGACCTCGAGCGTTTTCTGACGCCCCGCGCCGGTCTTGATCAGACCGTCGTTGATCACCTTGGCATAGGCCACGGCCTGGCCGCGCCCGTTGCCGATATCGGTGTTGTTGCCGCCAAGCGCGCTGTCGATCGCATCGCCCACCGCCGAGGCCCAGTTCGTCGCCTTGGCGATGCCGTCGACCGTGGCGATGCCGTATTCATCGGCGTAAAGGTTGATGTTCTTGGCACCTTCGACCGTTGCGCCGCCGAACACCTCGATGGTGTTGTCGACCTGATAGAAGGCTACGGTTTCGAGGTCGCTGATCGGGATGAGCGATCCGGCGAAATTGTCGACGCGGGCGACAAAGCTGTTGTTGCCCAGACGCTTGGTCGCATCGGTGCCCGCGGTGGCGTAGAAATCGCCGCCCGACAGGATCGTGCCCCGGATGTTGACCAGATTGTCGGGCCGCACGTCGATCTTGGCATGGCCAAGCGCGACCGTGCCGGCGCCGTAGGTTTCCGAATAGGATTGCAGGAAGACGTCGCTTTCGGATTGCGCGTCGAAATACATATCCCCCGCCGAGCGGACATCGGCATTCGCGCCCACCCGGATTTCGGCCAGCAGCACCGGCGTGTTGAAGGTTACATAGGCCCCGGCACCCGACAGCGCGCCCGCGGTGAACAGCGCCACCTTGTCGTTGATGCGGATGTCGTTGTAGGCGCGGGCCTCAAGCTCGCCCGCGGTGGCATTCACGGCGCTGTGGTCGTTGACGTCGACAATGGTGCTCAGGCTGACCAGATTGGTCGAGGTCGCCGCCGCGCCGCTGACCAGCCCGCCCGCGTCGCCGTCGATGTGGTTGCGGCCGATGTCGCGCTTGTTGACGGTGTTGGTTGCGCCCATGCTGACGGATCCCGCCTGGACACTGGCGCCGGTGGCGTCCTGGTCGTTGGTGCCGACGCGGGCCACCACGCTCGTCCGCACGGTGTTTTTCGCCTCCGCACCCGATCCGCCGATCAGCCCGTAGGCGTCGGAGGTGACGATGCTGTTGGGCAGCGCGGTATGCGCCGCCGCCAGGTCGAACACGCCCGACAGCACGACGACCGCGCCGTCGTTGATCTGGGACAGCACATTCGCCTTGGTGGTCGAGGTGGGCGCCGCGCCGGCCAGCGCCACCAGACCGCCGGAGCCGCCGACCGTGTCGGCAAGGTTCCTGGCGACGCCGTTGGCCTGAACCGACAGGTCGGCCGCATTCACCTGCGCGCCATCGCCCACGGTGGCGCGGATCGTGGTGTCGGATATCGCATAGGCGGTGGATTCGCCCGCGCCCACCAGCCCCACGGCAGCGGAATTCGCATAGGATCTCTGCGACACGTCGCTGAAGGCCAGCAGCGAAACCGCGCCCGTGGCGTTCAGATCCGCGCCGCCCGCGATGCCCGCGCTGACCACGTCGCGGTTTTCGGCCGTGGTCTTGGTCGAGGTCGCGCCCAGCAGCAGCCCGCCGGCCGAGGATTCGGCCCAGGCGTCGCCGGTCCGGCCGCCGCCGGGGCGCTCGGTGCGGGCGCTGACGCTCAGGTTGCGCAGGTTCAGCAGGCCGCCCGCGCTGGCCGATACCACCGGCGCGGTCCTGACCGTCACCACATTGGCGCCCATCGACAGGCCGGTGGATACCGACATGCCCTTGGCGAACCCGGCGGCGCGCACCTGTCCACGCGCGTTCACCGCGACGTCGCGGGCATCCACGCGGATGTTGCTGACATAGGCGGAAACGCTGGGGGTGGCCGAGATGTTGACGACCCCGCCGCTGGCGGCCATCGCGGCCAGCCCGGCGGCCAGCGCATTGGTGCCGGTGCGCGCGCCGATGTTCGGCGTCGCGGTGGCATCGACCGTCAGATCGCCCGACAGGTTCAGCCGGTTGCCCGTAGCTGTACCCGTACCCGCACCCGTGACATAGGCGCTGACCGTGTTGGTGTTGCGCGCATCGGTGCGCGCGCCGGACCCCGACACCGCAAAGCCCAGCCCGCCCGCCACGGCGACCGCGGCGGATGTGGCCTCGGCGGTGATGCTGCTGTCGTCATCGGCGCGCACGGTCACATTGCCCGCGGTCACGTCGGAATTGGCGACAAAGGCGCTGACGGTGTTCGAGATGGCATTGCTTGACAGCGACACCGAGATCGCGACCGAAGCGGCGACAAAGCCGACCGAGGCCGCGACCGAGGCCGCGCCGACGAAGGATCTGACCTCGGCGTTGTCGCGGGCGTCGACGATGACAGAGCCACCCGTCGCGGTGACCGTGCTGCGCACGATCGACGATTTCACGGCATAGTCGAGCTGATTGAGCGCATCCGACCCCGCGCCCGCCGCCGCAACCCCGACCGAGCCGCCGGCAATGGCGGCCGACAGGGCGATGACCTTGGCGTCGATGACGGATTTGTCCATCCGCGCGTCGACGCGCAGGTCGCCCTCCGCGGTGACGGTGCTGTCCTCGACCGTGGCGAAGACGCCGGTGGCGTCGCCCGCGCCGATGCGATTCTTGGCAAGCGACGCGCCGATCGACACGCCCACGCCCACGCCGCCCGCGCCAAAGGCCGCCGCCGCCGACAGGATCAGCGCGTTGATCTGCGCGCTGCTGCTGGCCAGCACCGAGACATTGCCGCTGCCCAGGGCCTTGACGGTGGAATTGTCGATGCGCGCCGTGGTGGCGGTGGTGATCAGGTTCTTGGCCGTGGCCCCCGCGCCCGCAAAGCTGAGCCCGCCGACACCTGCGGAAATGGCCAGCGCCGCGGCGGCAGAGGCCGCGTCGATGGTGGCCGCGTTGGTGGCCTGCACCAGCACGTCGCCCGCGCGGGCCTCGACCTGGTTGTCGGCATTGCGGATCTCGGCCAGGACGGTCGAGCCGATGGTGTTCATGCCGATGGACACACCCACCGAGACGGCCACCCCGACCATGCCGAAGGCCGCCGAGATCGCGACCGCGCCGCCGACCGCGTCGATGCGCGAGGCGTCATGCGCCTTGACGGTGACGTTGTCGGCCTGCACGCCGGTCCCGTCGCCGTCGATATAGGCCTGCGTCGTGGCGTCGATCTGGTTTTCGGCATAGACGCCGGCCCCGGTGACGGCCACGCCGACCTGACCGGCGGCCACGGCGACCGCGCCCGCGAAGGTCAGCGCCTTGATGCCCTGATCGCTGTTGGCGACGACGTTCAGATCGCCTGCCGCATTGATCGTGGCATCCGACAGATAGGCCTGAACCTGACCCGCATTCGCCACGGGATCGCCGGTCAGATCGCGCCCGATGAAGTTGCGCGCGACCGACACGCCCAGCCCGACACCGACGCCGACCTGGCCCACGGCCACCGCGATGGCGGCCGACAGGACGGTGGCGTTGATCTCGCTCGCGGCGCGGGCGTCGACCAGCACATCGCCTTCGGCCTGGGTGGTGACGCTGGCCGCCTGGATATAGGCCTTCACGTTGGTCTGGACCGAATTCAGCGACACCGCACCGGCGCCCGCCACGGCCACACCGACCTGGCCGCCCGCAATCGCGACCGATGCCGCCAGCGAGACGGAGTTGATCGAGGACCGCTTGGCCGAGAAGCCGGTGCCGTTGCGGGTGATGGCAAAGCTGGTGCCTTCGGCATCCACCGCCATCCAGCGCTGGCCCTCTTCGACGATGGACAGGGTCATCTGCCCGTCGGCCACCGCAAAGCCCGCGTTGCGCAGGCTGCTGCGCAGTGTGTTCAGCCGGGTGTTGTCGGCCGACAGATCGCTGGCGACGCGGATATTGTCGTCATCGACATCGGCCGTTGCGGCATTGTCGAGCGCGGCGGCGCTGAGCCCGCCAAGGCTCGAAGCCGCAGCGGCGCTGCCGCCGTTCAGCAACTCGGGCGTGGAGGCCGTCACCGACACGCCCTCGGCCCCGGTCGAGGTCACATTCGCGCCGCTGTCGATGGAGGCGGTGACGGCATTGGCGATCTCGTTGATCGCGATCGAGATCCCGATGGACACGGCAACGCCGGTCTGACCGAAGGCCGCGGCCACCGAAAGCCCGGCGGCAAAGCTGTCGATGGTCGAGATCTCATCGGCGTTCACGATGACCCGGCCCGCCGTGATCACGGAATTCGTGCCCGAGATATGCGCCTTCACATCCGTGGCGATGCGGTTTTCCACCCCGACGCCCGCCCCCGAAAGCGCGATGCCGGTGGACCCGCCCGCCACCGCGACCGAGCCGGCCACGGTGGTGGCGCGGATCGCCTGATCCGAGCGCGCGTCGACCTTCAGCCGGCCGTCGGCGTTGACGGCACTGTCGATGACCGCGGCCTCGACGCTGGCGCGATCCTCGCCCAGGTTGACCAGCTTCCACAGGTCGGTATTGGCGTAATCCTGATTGCGCAGCGCGAAGGGCAGATCGGCGTCGGTGTCCTTGTCCTTGTTGGGGTTGTCGGACTTGTGCACGTAGGTGCCGATGTATTGATAGATGTCGCCCTTGCGCGCGCCATCGGCGATCTTGACCCGCAGGCCGCTCGACAGCGCATCGACGCTGTCGCCGCTGGTCTTGGTGAAGGCCGCGCCCTGATCCTGGGCGTAGCCGATCAGGTTGCGCGCGACCGCGACGCCGACCGAGGCGCCGACGCCGGTCGAGCCGATCGCCACGCTGGCCGAGGCGGCCAGCACGCTGGCCTTGATGCGGCCCTCGGCCCTGGCCTCCACATCGACGTTGCCGCCGGTGGCGCGGACCCGGCTGCCGCTCAGATGGGCCTTGGTGGTGGTGTTCAGACGGTTCGTGGCCTCGGCCCCCGCGCCGCTGATCGCCACGCCGGTCGAACCGACCGCCGCCGAAACCGACGCCGCCGCCGCGATCACCGATATGGCGGCCTTGTCGCTGGCCGTGACCTTCACGTTGCCCGTGCGCGCCAGAACGCCGTCACCGCCAGCGGTGCCCGTCGCACCCTGTGCGCGGGCCTCGACGGTGCCGCCGATCCGGTTCTGGGCCAGACCCAGGCCGATGGAGACCGCAACCCCGGTCGATCCCAGGCCCGCCGCGATGGACGCCGCCCCCGCGAAGGCCGACACTTCGGAACTGTTGGTGGCCTGAACGGTGATGTTATTGGCCTGCGCCGCCGGGCCGCTCAGCGTGGCGTGGCGCCCGTCGATGGCCGCCAGCACGTTGACGTCGACGGTGTTTTCATTCCACACGCCCGATCCCGACAGCGCCACGCCGGTGGACCCGCCCGCAACCGCCGCCGATCCCGCGAAGGTCAGCGCATTGATCGCCTGGTCGGCATCGGCGAGGATCGACAGGTCGCCCGCAGTGGAATTCACCCGTGAATTCAACGTATAGGCCTGCACCAGTACCGGCGCCGCGGCGCCGCTGCGGGCCTGCCCGATGAAGTTGCGCGCGATGGCCACACCGATCGACGCCCCCACCCCGGTGGAGCCGCTGACCGACACCGACATCGACGCCGCGATGATCGCGGCGGAAATCGACGCATCGTTTCGCGCCTCGATCACCACGTCGCCGGTGGCGGTGATGTCGGAACGGTCGGCATGGGCCTTGACGTTCGTGGTCACGACGTTTTCGCCGTAGGCGCCCGCGCCGCTGACGGCAAAGCTGCTGCCCGCGCTGAAGCTGGCCGCGAGCGACGCCGCCAGCGAAACCGCGTTGATCGTGGAGCGTTCGGCCTTGAGCCCGTCCGCGTCGGTGATGGTAAAGCTGCGCCCGTCGTCGAGCGCGGCCAGCCAGCTGCCCTTGCCCGCCTGCGTCACGACGATCGTGCCGCTGCCGGTCGCCTCGCCAAGGGCGGTCTTGATCCGGTCGCGCAGCGTGTTCAGCGTGGTCGCATCGCCCGTTTGGTCGGCCGCGTCGCGGATCACGGTGTCGTTCGGCCCCTCGGCCATGTCCTGCTGCGCGGCGTCGTCCAGCGCCGCCGCCGACAGGCCGCCGCCGCTCAGGTCGATGACCTGACCGCCCGCCGCCGTCGCCGCGATGCGCAGCGAATAGGGATCGCTGCCCGCGGGCGTGGTGGTGCCACCGATCGACAGCACGGAATCCGCCACATAGGCGTCGACGCCGTTCGACACTTCGTTCATCGCGATGGACACGCCGAGCGCGGCTGCGATCGACTTCTCGCTCACGCCGACGGAGGCCGAAAACGAGGCCGCGCCGGTGAAGCTGTCGATGGTCGAGCTGTCGCGTGCCTCGATCCGGGCGCTGTTGAGCAGCGAGGCGGCGCCGTCCTTGCTGCCCGAGACATAGGCCGCCGCGTCGGCGGCGATGCGGTTGCGCGAAAACGCCCCCGTCGCGCTGATGGCCAGTCCGCCGGTGCCGATGCCCACCGCCACGGCGCCTGCGGCGACGGTGGCGTTGATCTTTTGCCGCGACTGCGCCTCGATCACCAGATCGGCGCGGTCGGTGCCATCGGCGAGGATCGCGGAATCGCGCATGTAGGCGGCGGTCAGCGATCCTTCGCGGGTCAGCCCGACCTGACGCCAGGCCTGGGTGTTGCCGTAATCGGCGCGCGACAGATCGGCGTCGGCCTCTCCGCTGCCGATGTATTCATAGACCCGGCCGCGATAGGCGCCATCGACCACGCGCACGGTCGTGCCGGGGACCAGCGTGACCGTCTGGTCGGAGGTATGATCCGGGCTGGTGGCCTGATCCTGCCAGCCGATCAGGTTGTCGGCGATGGACACGCCGATGCCCACGGCGGTGCTGTTGCCCCCGCCCGAGGCCGCGATGGCGGCGGCGACCGACAGGATGCGCGCCGAGATGGTGGATTGCGCGTCGGCGGTGATGGTGACGGTGTCGGCGCGCAGCAGGCTGCCTTCGGCATGGGCGTCGGCGGCGCCGTAGATGCGGTTGACGGCGACCGCGCCGCCCGCGGCGACGCCCACCGATTTCGCCGAGGCGCTGGCCGCGACCGACGCCGCGGCGGCGGTGGATTGCGCGTCGATGGTGGCCTTGCGCGCGGCGGTGATGCGGATCTCGCCCTGCGTGGCGGACACCGGCGTGCCGGTGCTGCCGCTGTTGAACAGCCCCGCATCCACGGTGGAACGGATCGAGTTGCGCGCGATCGACAGGGCGACCGAGATGGCCTTGGATTCGCCCGCGCCCACCGACAGCGCCGCCGCGGCAGAGGTCACGACCGCGACGATGCTGCTGGCATCGTCGGCGGTGATGGCGATGTCGCCCGCCGTCGAGCGGATGTCGCCCCCGTCGGAGATGCTGGCGCTGGCGCCGCTGCTGCCGCGGTTCAGCGCGATGATCGGCGCGGCGGACACGGTGGTGTTGTCTTCCAGCGACACGGAGGTGCTGAGCGCGGCATTCAGGATCTCTGCGCGCAGGTCCATGCGGCTGTCGGCGTCGACCGTCAGGTCGTCGCGCGCCACCACGGAGCTGTCGGCAATGCGCGCGGTGGCCAGCGACGGCACCTCGTCTGCGGTCAGCAGGCCGAACAGCGCGTCGACGGTGTTGGAGAAGATGTTGGCGCTGTCCATCCCGATGGAGTTGAACGCAAGCGTCATCCCGATCGCATAGGAAGACCCGCCGCCCTCGGCGATGGTTTCCACGTCGATATCGCTGAGCAGCGTGGCGGTGTTGTCGGCGGTGACGCCGACCGATCCAGCCAGCGCGGTGACGTCCGCATCCGCGATCACCGCATCGGCGCGCGCCTGCACCAGGTTGGTCGCGATCAACGGGTTCGCGGCCAGGGTGGTGCCGTCGCCGCCGAAAAAGCTGCCACCGTCGGCATGGGCGTTGCCGATGTTATGCGCGTCGATCCGTGCGTTTTCCACCGCCGTAACGGAGACGTTGCCGGTTGCCGTATCGACATCGGCGCGCGCCAGGCGCGACTGGACCGCGCCGCGCAGGTCGTTCATCGCAACCATCGCGCCCACGGCGGTCGCGTCGCTGGCGGTCACGTTCAGATTGATGCCGGAGGGCAGGTTGTCCTCGATGTCGATATATTCGAACCGCGCCCAATCGGCGCTGTTGGCATAGTCGATGGCGCCCAGGTCGACCTCGGTGCCCAAAACCTTGGGGCCCTGGTAGATGTAAAGATCGCCCTCGACGGCGGGGGTGGCGGCAACAGGGGCGCCCATGGGCGGGGTGTAGTCGGACGCGATGCGTACCTTTTGCCCCACGAAGACCGATTTCTGCACGCCAGAGCGGGTGGAATAGGCGTAGTCGTTCAGCGCGCCTTCCAATGCTGTGAACACGATGTCGGCGCCGCCGGTGTTCTGCACGATGGTCTTGGTGACGATTTCGTTGCGCGCGGTGATGGTGTTGTCGTCGCGCGCGGTGACGGTGACGCCCTTGCCCGCGTCGATGTCATTGGCCAGCGCGGCCACGGTGATCTTGGTCCAGCTGGCGCCCGTGCCGGTGTAGATGCCGCTGTCGGACAGGTCGATGACCGCCGCGTCGCCGGTATATTCATAGACATCGCCGTTGGCCAGGATGACACGGTCGCCCGCCTGCACGCGCTGCTCGCCGTTCTCGGTGCGCAGGTTGGCCACATCGACCAGCGCCTCGGCGGAGCCTGCCAGCTTGTTCAGCGCCATCGCGACGCCCACGGCCTTGCCCGCCGCATCCTTTAGCGCCTTGGCCGAAGAGGTGGTATCGTTGTTGACGGTGGCGTCGATGGCGGCAGTGCTGGCGGCGTCCACGGTGACGCTGCCCGCGGCGTCGAGCGTGCTGCCCAGCACCAGCGCCTGCGCATCGACCGGATCCTGCCCGTCGAAGGCATCGGCCAGCAGCGGATCGCCCAACAGCGTGTCGATGGCGTTGAACAGGGTATTGTTGGGCTGCCAGCCGACGGTGTTGAACGCAAGGAAGACGTTGACGGCGGTATCGCCGGATTGGACCTCTGCCTTGTTGGTGGCGGTCAGCGCGGTGCTGTTGCGCGCCTGAACCAGGATGTTGCCCAGCCCCCCGGCGGAGGCATCGCGCGCGGTCAGCGTGCTGTCGAGGACGCTGGCGGTCGCGCCGCCCAGCATCAGGTTGGTGGCCACGACGACGCTGATCGCGTCGGAACTGCCGGTGCCGAAGGAGCTGCCGCCCGAAGACAGGGTGAAGGCGTCGATCCTGGCCTGCATCTGCGCGGCATTGTCGGCCCTGACGGCGATATCGCCGTCATCGGCGCGCAGAACGGCGGATTTCACCCGCGCATCCACGTTCGAGCGCAGCTCGTTGTAGACGATCATCCCGCCCACGGCGAGCGAGTCGGACTCGGAAACGTTCAACCCGCTGGGCACGGCAGAGCTGGCAAGCGTCTTCTTCCACAGGTCGGCGTTGGAATAATCCTGTGCGTTGATGTCCAGCGTGGCCTCGGTGCCGAGGTATACATAGACCGATCCGTCGTCGCCGCCGCCCGTGTAGCCGTCCAGCCGGACCTTATGGCCGAATTTCACCAGCACCGATTGGGTGCCCGCGCCCGAGATCGCGCTCCAGTCTGCATCCTGTTCGTCGTTCAACGCCTCTTGCAGGACGGCCGCGCCGCCCGCGTTGGACACGGTCGATTCCGATGTGATCTTGGAATTGGAAAAGAACTTGGAGGTGTCATCCGCGGTGACGGTTATGCCCTTGCCGGCGGTGACGTCATAGCCCGCGGTCGCGCCGGTGTTGTCGATCTCGGCCAGGGCCGCGCCGCTGACCTTGTTGGAGGCCAGCGCGATGCCGATGGACTTGCCGGTCGCGTCCTTCTGTGCGCCGGCGTCGGATTTGACGGCGTTCGACAGCGTGGCGTTCAGCCGTTCGGCGGAGGCGGCGGTGACCTTGACGTCGGTGCCTGCATCCGCGTTGCTGCGCAGGATGCGCGCCGTGGCGTTGGACGGATTCTGCCCGTCGAAGGCGCTGGCGATCAGCGGATCGCCCACCAGCGTGTCGACCGCGTTGAACAGCAGGTTCGACGGCTTCCAGCCCAGCGTGTTGAACGCCAGCGAGACGCCGACGCCCTCATCGCCCGTCGCGGTGGAGCTGATCAGCGACGCATCCAGCACCGCCGAATTCATCGCATCCACCGCGATGCTGCCCGCCGTGGCGCGCACATCGGAATCGCGGATTTCGGCAGTGGCCGAGGCCTGCACCAGGTTGGTGGCGGCCTGGGCGTTGATCGCCTTCGACTCGCCCGTGCCCCAGGCGCTGCCGCCCGAAGAGGCGACGGTCGAGTTCAGCTTTGCCAGCAGCGTGGCGGATTCCGACGCGGCAACCGTGATGTCGCCCGCCGTGGCGGTGATGTCGGTGTCGTCGATCAGCGCAGAGGCGCCGCCCGTCACGTCATTGGTGACGATGACCGCGCCGTAGGCCTTGGAATTGCTGGGCGCCAGGTTGCCGAAATCGGGGAAGCGGTCGGCGATCGACACATCGGCCGAGACGTTTTTCCACAGCGCCGTATTGCCGTAATTCGTGCTGCCCAGGTTGACCGAGGTGCCGGAGGTGCCCAGGAACTGGAACACCTTGCCCTTGTGAGCCGCCGGCCCGTCAGAGGCGACCAGCACCAGATCGCCCTCGGCCAGCGGCTGAACCCCGGATTTCGAGGTGAAGCTGTAATCGCTTTCCAGGAATTTGGCGGCCAGCTCCTTGAATGCGTCGACGTTGTTGGTGACGACGGAAGAGACCTCCAGCCGGGTGTCGGAGCGGATGTTGGCCGTGTCTTCGGCGCGCAGGTTGACCGCGCCGCCCGCGGTGACGGTCCGGTCGCTCCCGGCCGTGTTCCTGATCCAGGCCTGCGTCAGCGATGCGACGCGGTTGGTCGCGAGGATCCCGCCCGCCGCCGAGCCGTTGGCGCCGTATTTCAGCTCCTTGAAGCTTTTGCCCGCGTTGTCCTTTTTCCCGCCTGCCACGACAGCGTCGAAGAGCGCACGGTCGTTCTTGGCGTTCGACGTGGCGCCATTGGCGACCCGCGCGTCCAGCAGGTTGACCTGCGAAACCTGCAACTTGCCGTCGGCATCGACACGTACCAGCCAGCTGCGGCCGAGCTCGTCGGACACGTACCATTGCGCCTGCGTGGCGATGGTTTCCACCGACAGCGCGCCTTCGAACTCGATCTGTGCGGCGTCGAACTCCGCCTGCAGGGCGGTGATCGCGGCGGCGTCATCGGCAATGTCGGCGCTGTCGTCCTGCGCGTCGCCCATGTCGTCCAGCAGCTGCGCGGTGGTGGTCGAAAGCTCGAACAGGTCGCGCTGGGTGTCGGCCATCACGTTGACGTCGGTGCCCGCGACGATGGTGCTGTTTTCGATATAGGCCTGCGCGCCGACCGGATCGGGGGTGTTCAGATAGGAGGACCCCAGCAGACCGTCGACCAGGTTGAACAGGATGTTGGTGCCGTCATAGCCGACCGCGTTGAAGGCGACGATGGCGCTGGCCAGCTCGCCCGCGCCGGTGGTTTCGGTCAGCGTGGTCGCATCGAGCACCGCGAGGTTGAAGGCATGGACCGTCAGCGCGCCCGCCGTGGCGGTGACGGTGCTGTCGGTCACATAGGCCTTCGCGCGGGAATTCAGCTCATTCGTTGCGATGATGCCGCCGGTGGTGTTGACGGCCGATATGGTGCTGCCGTCGAGGGCGCGCAGGGTCGCGGCCTCATCCGCGCGCAGGGTGATGTTCTGCGCGGCGGTCACGGTGGTGCCGTCGATGAAGGCCTCGGCGCCGCCCAGGGCCTCGTTGCGGGTGATCAGCGCGTAATAGGCATTGGCCGATCCGTTGCTGGCCCCCGTCGCGGAGATCGCCATGCTGGCGACCGAGGAGGGCAGGATGTTGGTCTCATCCAGTTGCTTCCAGAAATCCTTGACGTTGGCGGCGGTGAAATCGACCGCGCCCAGATCCAGGCTGGCCGTGGTGCCCATGTACTGAAAGACCTGCTCGCTGGCCGAGTCGTAGACGCGATCGCCAAAGCTGAGCTGTTGGGTGCCCGAGGAGGTGGTAAAGTTGTAGCCGTCCAGCAGATCCTGCGCGAGCTTGTTGAGGATGCCGAGGCCCAGGTCGTTCTTGCGTTCGGCACTGGTGCTCAGCAGCGTCTGCGCGCGCAGCTGCGTGCGGTCCAGCGCCAGCAGGTCGATCGAGCCTGCGCCCGAGCTGACGGTGTCATCCGTCGCGGCGCCCGTGTCGTCGATGAAGGCGCGCGCCTGGCCTGCCAGCATGTTCGACGACAGCACCCCTTGCGCGGATTTCGCCGCGGCGCCCTTGGCCGCCTGTCCCGCCGATGAGGCGTCGGAATTGATCAGCGCGTCCAGCGTGGCGGTGTTGTCGGCCGAAACCTCGACCCCCGCCATGGCGGAGGCATCGGAATCGGTGATCCGGGCGATGGTGTCGGACGGCGTGATTTCCAGCAGATCGGTGCCGATCAGCGCGTCGATGGTCTGGAACAGGATGTTGCCGGGCTGATAGCCCAGCGTGTTGAAGGCGACCAGCACGCCCACCGCGTCGGCGCCCGAATTGATGATGCTTTTCAGCGTGGCGTCCAGCTTGGCGTTGTTCAGCGCCTTGACCGAAAGCGCCCCTGCCGTCGCGGTGACGGACGATCCCGACTCGATCGCGGCCTCTGCGCCCGCGTTGACGGTGTTGACGGCCAGCGCGCCGCCGGCGGCCAGGCTGTCGCCTTGCCCGTTGATCGAGCTGCCGCCCGAGCTGGTCACGCCGACATCGGCCACAGCGGTCAGCTTGGCCTGCTGGGTGGCCGACACGTCGATGTTGCCGGTCGTGGCGGTGACGGTCGATCCCGCGATGCGCGCCAGGGTGTTGGCGTCCATCTCGTTGCGCACGATCATGCCGCCGTAGACATTGCTGTCGCTGGTCTTGGTGTTGAACCCCGCAGGCGCGATCGCGGCTTCGGGCACGCCCTGCCACAGGGCCTTGTCGGTGAAATCCGCGGTGGCCAGATCCAGCGTCGCGGCCTGACCCATGTAGCGGTATATCTCGTTCGGCTCGCCCCTGGCGGCGGGGAAATCGGCCTTCAGCGCGACCCGCTGACCAAAGCTCAGCGGCACGGTGGTGAGGGGCAGGGTGGTGCCGTCGCTGTTCTCGACACTGGTGCCGTCGGTGCGGAAATCGGCTGCCGAAAGCTTGGCCAGCGCCTTGTTGATGGCCTGCGAAGAGCCATCCGTCGTCGTCGTCCCCTCTGACACGACCTTGGCGTTGGAATCGATCTGGGCGGTATCGCTGGCGGTGACCGCGACGCCGTTGCCGGCGACGTTGGCCGCGTTCACGATTTCGGCCTGGGCGCTGCTGGCGACCTTGTTGGAGGCAAGGATCATCGCCGCGCCGGTGCCCGACGCGTTCTTGCCGCGCTTGCCGGTCTGGTCGATCTCGACGGTGTTGGATACGGTCGCGTTCAGGATGGTGCGGTTGTCGGCCTGCACGCCAAGCGCGCCGGTCGTGGAGACCGAGGCGCCGGTGATCCGCGCGATGGCGTTCGAGCTGGCGGTTTTCTGAAAGAAGGAGGTGCCCAGCAGCGTGTTGAGCGCGGCCGTCAGGAACGACAGCGGCGCAAAGCTGCCCAGCGGCGACGTGATGTCATAGCCGATCAGGTTGAACGCAAGTGCTACGCCCACCGCCGTGCCGTTGCCGGAGGATTCGAAGATCGCGCCGGTTTCGGTGCGGCTGTCCATCAGGGCGGAATTCGCCGCGGAAACGGTGACATTGCCCGTGCCTGTCATATCCGCGCCGCCGCGGATTTCCGCAAGCGTGCCGACCAGCATCTGGTTCGACGAAAGCGACCCGCCCAGCCCCAGCTTGGTTCCCGACTTGCTCCCGGGAACCGGCGCCTTGGGTTTGGACAGCGGCGGTGTCTGCGCCTCGGCGGTGGCGGTCAGGACCAGGGCGTTGGTCGCCGCGATCCGGGCCGAACCCACCGATTGCGTGCCGCCGTCGACCGTGGCGGTGATCTGGCGGGTGACGGTGTTGATCGCGCCCGCCAGGCTGATCGACTTGGTCTTGTTGGCCACGATGCCCTGCAGATCGGCAGAGGTCGCATCGAGCCGCGTGTTGTCCTGCGCGCGGACGCCGAGCGCGCCGGTCAGCGTGGTGGTGCCGCCCGTCAGCGCGGCGCTCACATTGCCGGTGATGGCGTTGATCGCGACCTTGGCAAGCGATGTGTAGCGCGTGTCGTTCTGCGCCAGGATCGACAGCGAACTGCCGTTGACCGTGGAACCCGAGACGCTGGCGCTCAGCGCGTCGGTGGATTTGATATAGGTCGCGCCGATCCGCTTGGCCTGTACCTTGTTGGCGATGTCGCCTGCGCTTTTGGCCTCGACCACCACGGCGGCGTTCGACAGCGTGGCGCCCAGCACCGATGCGGTGGTGTTGCGCGTGGCCTCGATCGTGGTGATGGAAAGCGAATAGCCCTCCTGATCGGTCTCGTCGGTCATGGCGCTGTCGTCCAGCGTCAGATCGACGGACAGGTTGCTGGTGTCCAGCGCCTTCACGTTGATCGCCCCGGCGCTGACCGACGCCGCGCCGATGCGGGCGGTGGTGGTGTTGCTGGCGCTGATGTTCTGCGTCAGGCCCGACAGCAGCGAGGATTGCGGCGTCAGCGCCATGTCCAGACGGGTTTCGGCCAGCAGGTTCACGGTGGCACCGTTCAGCACGGCACCGTCCGCGATCGTGGCCGAGGCGGTCATCGTGGGCGATTTGATGACGGCCAGCTTGTCGAGCACGCTGTCGTAAAGCGCCGACAAGCGGTTCAGCGGGTCGTTGCCCGTGGCGGTGGGGGTGGTCGTGCTGGTGGCTTCGGCCGAAATGGTGATCGTGCCGGTGGCATGGATTTCGCCGTTGATGGCAACGGTGGCGGTGGCGTCGGTTTCGCCGGTCAGGCTGGACAGGGCGCCGCTGCGCGACAGGGTATCGGCGGCGCTGAGCGTGACGTCGGCCAGTTTCGAGGAGGACGAGCCCAGCGACACGCCGCTGTCGAGCACGATCGATTCCGTCTCGACGATCAGAGACCCTTTGAAATTGCCGGAAAATCCCGCGATCGTCAGGCCCACGTCGGGCGAGGTGTCGGCCGGGTTGCCATTCACATGGCTGGTGATCTTGAGTGAGCTGTTTTGCGGGGCCGCCCCCGCGTAGGCATCGAATTCGATGGATTCGAAGGCGCCGTTCGTGCTTTTGAGCAGGAAATCCTTGCCCGATCCGGTGTTCAGCTCTGCCGTGGTGGTGGTGTGGATGTTGATGACACGGTTCTGCGTGTTGGTATTGTCGACGATCGGCTCCAGCCCGGTGAAGGCCAGCGCGTCGCCGTCGCGGGTGATAATCCCCGAGGTCGCATCCAGCGTCTGATATCCGACGCTGGCGAAATCGCCGTCCGCCAGAACCAGCGTGTCATAGCCGCGATCGCCGCCCGCGATGCCGCCATCCAGCCGGCCGCCGGCGGTCAGGGTGAATTCATCCTGCGTGTCCGCCGCGCCGGTCAGCCATTCGGTATCGGCGAAATCGACGGTGATGAACCCGTCGTTGGCCGAGCCGCCGTTCAGATCGTCGATCAGCCAGTTCGTGTTGCGCTGGGTATCGAAGACAAAGCTGTCCGATCCCGCCCCGCCGTCGAGCGAAAACGAAAGCGGCGTCGTGGGGCCGAAGCTGGTGGCGTCAAAGGTGACCCGCTCGTTGCCTGAGCTGCCCTGGATGGACACTGCCGAAATGTCCGCCAGATCGCCGAAGGCCAGAACCGTGCCGCCGGTTCGGTCCAGAATTTGCACACGCTGCACGGTAGTGGTGACATCTGCCGCATCCGCCACCTCCTCGTGCAGGCGCACCAGCAGATCGTGATCGCGCTGGTCGGAATACATCGTCGCCAGATCCAGCGCCAGAACGTCGGCGTTCAGCAGAACCCGCGGCTCCATCGGGTCGAGCATCAGCTTGCGCGCCGCCTTTTCCAGCGCGGCGAATCGCCTGCCATCCCTGCGGCGAAGCCTGGAACGGATCCTGCGGTTCAGCGGAATGTGCGGAAGTTGACCGGCGGAATGATGCTTGAACGGAGCGGACACGGCAGTAATCCTTTTAAAAATCCCACATTTATGCCCCGGAGCAAATCCGGCGGGGCACCATGGAGGGCGGCAATTTGAGCACGGAGCAATTGTGCTCTGCGGAGATTGCGCCGGGGACCCCTATAAAACAAGCTATTTTAAACGATTTTTTTGTGCTCAGGCGCCGAATCGGTTGCGCGAAATCACCGCGCGAGCAAACGATTCGAGGGCTTGATCGGCGGGCTGTGCATCGTCCGAGACATCTATAAGGAGATCGGCGCCCGGACGTATCCTTTCGGCCTGGATCGCGCAGGCCGGGCGGATGATCAGCGGATAGACGGCAAGATATTGCCGCAACCATTCGGTGAAATCAGCCGCCTCCGCCCGGTTTGCTTCGCTTGCGAATTGTTTCACCTTTCGCGCCAATGCGATGTCGGGCGGGCACTCAAGCCAGACCGCGGCATCAATCGTCCCGCCGCTGTCGGGGTGGGCCCGGCCCAGCGGCGTGTCGAACAGCACCGGGCCCCGGGCCGCGGCGGCAGCGAGGGCGGGCGCCAGACCGGGGGCCGCGACTTCCTCATAGGGCGCGCCGCGGTCCAGCCAGTTGCGGATCTGCCCGGGCGGCAGGCTGGTCATCCGTTCATAGCGGTCGTATTCGACCACCGCGATGCCGAGGCGGCGCGCGACGGCGGTGCATAGCGTCGTCTTGCCCGCCCCCGGCGGACCGGACACGCTGATGACCGGCCCCATGATACCTGGGCCCGTGATACTTGGCCCTCTGTTAACCGATCCCGTCATCGTGCCTTGGTGCCGACGACGATGTGAAACGTCATGTCCAGCCTGGCGGAGCGCACCGGCGCAAGCTGCATGCCCATGTCCCGCATCGCCTCCGCATAGAAATCCGGGGGGCGATAGAAGGGCGCGAAAACCAGATTGGCGGCGGTGCCGATGCCGTGCAGGCGACGCTCATCGGCAAAGGCGCCGCGTTCGCAGACGATCAGCCTGCCGCCGGGGTCCAGGTGGTCCCAGGCGCGGCGCAGCATGGCGCGGGCGGCGTCGTGTTCCCAGTCGTGCAGGACGGATTTGAACAGCACGGCCTGCGCCGAGCGGGCGGGCCAGTCGCCGCGATGCGCGTCGCCGGGGTGGAACGTCAGCCGCGCGGCGCCGTCCCGGCCGGCGATGTGATCCTGCCCCAGACGGCAGACGGCGGGCAGATCCAGCACCGTCGCCGTCAGCGCGGGATGCCGCCGCAGCAGCGCCAGGGCGAAGGCGCCGGTATTGCCGCCGACCTCGATCAGATGCCCGCAGCCGTCCAGCGGGATCAGCGGCGCCAGCGGCGCGGCTTCCGCCCGGGTCAGCGCGGTGACGTAGCGCACCCAGGGGGCGGTATCCTCCAGCTCGGCCGCCTTGGTTCCCTGCGCGCGGCCATAACGAAAAAACCCGAAGGTCCGCGACTGCGCGATGAAACGGGGCAGATCCAGCAACAGCGCGTCGGTGTCGGCCAGCACGTCGGCCGCCGCCATCGCGACGAAGCGCACCCGCGCCTCCAGCTCATCGCGACGTATGCGCCATAGCGCGGCCATCGGGCCGGTCATCCGCCAGCGGTCATCGCCGGGCGCGGCCGTCGACCGCGCGACCACGCCCGCGCTGTGCAGCATCGCCAGCAGGTTTTCGGCCGCAGCCACCGGCAAGCCGAGATCCTCGGCACGGACGGACGTGACGCGCGCAAGGTCGGCCTCCGAACTGGCCCGCGGACTGGCTGCCGGATTGGCCGCCAGACGGTCGAGCACACCGTGATCGAAGCTGAAACGAAGCGCGACAATCGCCACGAAATCTGACAGCAGCGCGGCCTCCAGCGCGTCGGCGTGGCCCGTGTCATGGCCCATATCACGGCCCGGATCGTCGGCGTCGTGGCTGTCGGCTGTGGCGGCGCCGGGTCGAGAGGGTTTCGTCATCTGGGGTCCCGTGGCAATCTCGCGTCAGCCTGCGGCAGCTTGAACCTGCTGACAAGAGCCGCGGAGCGGGCAGCTTTCACGCGGCAAAACTTTTATTGCATGAAAAATTGTGGTCGTGACGAAAGTTTGATCTACAACCGAATAGCCAATTGCGTCGCGCGCCGTACATAGACGTCTCGCCACGAATTCAAAGGTTCCGATGAAGCTTGATATAGAATCCATATTCTCCGCGGTGCCCTCGCCTTATGTATTGCTGGACAGCGACCTGCGGATCGTCTGGGCCAACGATGCCTATCTCGGGGTGACCGGGCGTGCGCGCGAGACGCTGATCGGGCGGCTCCTGATGGAGGCCTTCCCGGCCGACCCGGATTCGGTTTCCGATCAGATGCTTAAAGGATCGTTCGACCGGGTGCTGCGCACCTGTGCGACCGATCATTTGCCGCTTATCCCCTATCCGATCGAGGGGGCCGATGGTGTGGTCTCCGAAAAATTCTGGAGCGCGACCCACACCCCGATCCTGGATGGCGCGGGGCGGGTGCAGTACATCCTGCAAAACACCAATGACGTCACCGAGATTTACGACGGCGTGGCGCTTTCGTCGGCTCAGCAGGTCACCCACGCGGGGCTGATGAAGCGGGCCGAAGAGGTTTCGCTGAAAAATCTCGAGCTTGACAACCTGTCGCTGTTCTTCCGCACGATATTCGATCAGGCGCCAAGTGCGATCTCGGTGACGATGGGCCCCGAGCACAGGTTTCAGTTCGTCAACCGCGCCCATAGCGACATCAACGGCGGCCGCCCACTGCAAGGCAAGACGGTGCGCGAGGCGTTCCCCGAGATCGAGGGGCAGGGCTTCTTCGAGGTGCTCGACAGGGTGTTTCGCAGCGGCGAGCCGGTCACGCAGCTGGGCGCGCCGGTGAGCCTGCAACAGCCGGACGGCCGAATGCTCGATCTCTTCTTCGATCTGGCATATCAGCCCCTGCGCGATCGTGCCACGGGCGAGGTCATCGGCATCTTCACCCAGGCGCATGAGGTCACCAAGCAAAAGCAGGCCGAAATGGCGCTGGCCGAACTGAACGACACGCTCGAGGCGCGCGTGGCGGAGCGCAACCGGGAACTCGAGACGCTGCACGAGACCCTGCGTCAGAGCCAGAAGATGGAGGCGATCGGCAATCTGGCCGGCGGTGTGGCGCATGATTTCAACAATCTGCTGCAAACCATCACCGGCAGCCTGCAACTCGCCTCGCGCGAGCTGGAGGCCGGATCGCCCGTGCGCGGGCGGCTGGATCTGGCGATGAAGGCGGTGGACCGGGGTGCGACGCTGGCCTCTCAGCTGTTGTCGTTCGGCAGGCGCCAGCCGCTTGCGCCCAAGGTGGTCAACCTGGGGCGGCTTCTGGAGGAGGCGCGCCACATCTTGCGCAGCGCCGTGGGCGAGGCGGTCGAGATCGAAACCGAGATCGCGCGCGATTTGTGGAACAGCTGCGTCGATCCGGCAAATGTCGATGCCGCGTTTCTGAACATGGCGATCAATGCGCGCGATGCGATGGCGGGACAGGGGCGGTTGTCGATCCGGCTGGAGAACGTGACGTTAGACGCGGACGCCGCGGGCAGGATGGGGCAGCTGGGCGCGGGGGATTATGTGCTGCTGTCGTTTTCCGATACCGGCAGCGGCATGTCCCCGGAGGTCAGCGAAAAGGTGTTCGAGCCGTTCTTCACCACCAAGGAGGCGGAGAAGGGCACGGGTTTGGGCATGTCGATGGTCTATGGCTTCGTGATGCAGTCCAAGGGCCACGCCGCGATCGACAGCGCTCCCGGCCGGGGCACCACGATCCGTATCTACCTGCCGCGGTCGTTCGACCCCGTAGAGCCGCTGCCTGCCCCCATGGGCACGGCACTGCGCGGCGGGTCGGAAACCATCCTGCTGGTCGAGGACGACGCGGATGTGCGCCGCGTCAACGCCGCGCTGCTGAGCGATCTGGGGTATCAGGTGGCGCAGGCCGAGAACGCGGATCGCGCGATGGAGATGATCGAACAGGGCCTGCACATCGACCTGCTGTTCACCGATGTGGTGATGCCCGGCACGCTGTCCAGCCGCGAGATGGCCGAGCGCGCGCAACGCATCCTGCCCGGGCTGGCGGTGCTGTTCACATCGGGGTTCACGCAGAATTCCATCGTGCACGGCGGCAGGCTGGAAGAGGGCATTCACCTGCTGAGCAAACCCTATTCCCAGGACAAGCTGGCCCATAAGCTGCGCGATACGCTGGCGCGCTCCGGCGCGGGTGCGGGTTCGGGGTCGGCTTCGGGCGCCGCGTCTGGCTCAGGACCGGAGACCGGGGGCGCAGCCCCCCCCGACACCCCGCCCGACGGTGTACCCGGTGCTGCCGCGTCGAATGGCGCCGACACGCGCCGTTTCGAGGGGCTGCGCGTCCTGCTGTGCGAAGACGACGCGATCATCCGCATCAACCTCGAAGAGGTGCTTGAGATGTGGGGATGCGACGTGCTGGCTGCCGCCACCGGCGGTGAGGCACTGTCTGAGGCCGAGAGCGGCGAGGTCGATCTTTGCGTGCTGGATGTCGGGCTGCCCGACATGTCGGGCGTCGATCTGGCGCGGCGCATCCGCAGCCAGCGCCCCGGTGCCGCCCTGATTTTCGCCACCGGCAACAACACGCTCGACGGGATCGAGGATCTCGCGCCGCTGCGCGTGCTGGCCAAACCCTTCGCCGACGAGGATCTGAGCCGCGCCATCGCCATGGTGATGAGCGGCCGCGGCACCGCGAAGGACTGACTCCGGCCGCAGGACGCGGGCCGCCGCGCCCGATTGAGCCGCAGAGCGGGGAGACGCGATTTCGGATGGAACAGGTCATCGGATTGGGCGGCGGGTGCCATTGGTGCACCGAGGCGGTGTTCCAGGCGCTTCGCGGGGTCGGGCGCGTCGAGCAGGGGTTCATAGGTGCCGCGCCGCCGCACGACAGCTTTTCCGAGGCGGTGCGCCTGCGGTTCGATCCCCGGATCATCCCGCTTTCGGTGCTGCTGAGGGCGCATCTGCTGACCCATGCCAGCACCTCCGACCATAAGCTGCGCGGCAAGTACCGCAGTGCCGTCTATGTGTGCGATGCGCCTCAGGGCGCGGCGGCCGCGCAGGCATTGGCGCGATTGCAGGCGGATTTCGACAAGCCGCTGGTGACACGGGTTTTGGCGCTGGAACGGTTCCGGCCCTCGGACGCGCGTTTCGTGAATTACCGCCAGCGCCACGCCGACGGCCCCTTTTGCGCCAGCTACATCGACCCCAAGCTTGCGTTGCTGGGCCGGGAATTCGCGGCCTATCTGGCCGATGAGCCGCGTGCCTGCGCTGCGGCTGCCGAGGGGCGCGGCCCGCGCTGAGCCCGCGGCGGCATGCCGGTGGTCGGGCCGCGCCCCGCAACGGGTGCGCGCCGCAGAAATCGGCGGCTTTGGGCTGTGCCTTGCCTTTTCGGTCGGATAGGCTCGGGCGGACGGGGGGAACGCATTCGACCGCAAGGCCGGTCCTGCCCGCGATCAGATCCGCAGCGCCGAGGAGAGATGCAGCCTTTCAGCTTCAACACCCCGAAATCGCTCGTGTTCGAGGCAGGCGCGGCGGCGCGTCTGGGGACGCTCCTGCGCGAGACATGGGCCTCTTTCACAAGTGGCCCCCAGCCAGATGAGTCCCGGCCAGACGGGATCAGGCCAGACGGGAACGGGACAGGCGCGCGCGACGTGCTCTTCGTCACCGACCGGGGCGTGCGCGGGCTGGGGCTGTGCGATGCCGCGCTGGCGGACATGGCACGCGCCGGTCTGCGCGTGAGCGTCTTTGACGCGGTGGAGGCCGACCCTGCACGCGGGACGGTCGAGGCCGCGGCGGAGCTGGGTCGCGCCGCGGGCGTGTCGGGCGTGGTGGGCTTCGGTGGCGGCTCCTCCATGGATGTGGCCAAACTGGCCGCGTTGCTGCTGGGCTGCGATCGGCCCCTGGATGCGGCTTGGGGCGTGGGCCGGGCCCGCGGGCCGCGCCTGCCACTGGTGCTTGTGCCCACCACCGCGGGCACCGGGTCCGAGGTGACGCCGCTGTCCATCGTCACCGTCGAGAACGCTGAAAAACGCGGCGTGTCCAGCCCGCTCATCCTGCCCGATCTGGCGGTGCTCGACCCCGTTCTGACGCTGGGGCTGCCGGGGCCGGTGACCGCGGCCACCGGCATCGACGCGATGGTCCATGCGATCGAGGCCCATGCCTCCGCCAATGCGAACAACAACCCGCTCAGCCGGATGCTCGCGCGGGAGGCGCTGCGGCTGCTGGGTGCGCACATCCGCACGGCGGTCGCGCGCCCCGGCGACATCGAGGCGCGGGGCGCGATGCTGCTGGGGGCGATGCTGGCAGGGCAGGCCTTCGCCAATGCGCCGGTGGCGGCGGTCCATGCGCTGGCCTATCCCATTGGCGGCCGCTTTCATGTCCCGCACGGTGTGTCGAACGCGCTTGTCCTGCCGCATGTGCTGCGGTTCAACGCGCTGCGCGTGCCCGAGGCCTATGCCGCAATCGCCGCCGACGCCTTCGCGGAGCTGCCCGCGACCGCGGATGCGCAGGCGTGTGCGGCGGCCTTCATCGAGGCCTTGGCCGCGCTGTCGCGCGATCTGGGGCTGCCGCAGCGCCTGCGCGACGTGGGCATTCCCCACGATGCGCTGGACGCGATGGCGGCGGATGCGATGCTGCAAACCCGGCTGCTGGTCAACAACCCCCGCCCGCTCGAAAAGGCCGACGCGCGCGCCATCTACGAGGCGGCCTGGTGAGCGCGCGTCTCCCGCCCGCCGTGCGGAGCGATTATCCGCTCTTCCGCACGATCCCGACGCGCTGGATGGATAATGACATCTACGGGCACATGAACAATGTGGTGCATTACGCCCTCTTCGACACGGCCGTGAACGGCTGGCTGATGGAGCGGGGGCTGCTCGACCCCGCGCGCAGCGACAGCTACGGTCTGGTGGTGGAAACCGGCTGTCGCTATCACGCGGAACTGCGCTTTCCGGATGTGGTGCACGCCGGTCTGCGCGTGGCGCGGATCGGCCGATCCTCGGTCCGGTTCGAGCTGGGCCTGTTCGCCAACGACGATGAGCGCGCCGCCGCCGAGGGCTTTTTCGTCCATGTCCATGTGCGGCGCGACAGCCACCTCCCCGTGCCGATCGGCCCCGACCACCGCGCCGCGTTCGAGGCGTTGATGCCCGGGGCGGCGTCGCGCTGAGGCGCGTTGCGCGGCCGGGATGCCGGTGTCGCGGGCGTCAGTGCGATGGGGCGGGGCGCGCCTCGTCGGACAGGGTCGGGTCCGCCTCCGGGGGGACGTCCTTCTTGAGGCTCCACATCTCGGTCAGGCTCATGTCCTGGGTGAAATGGTGCAGCACGGCCAGCGACGAATGGCCGATCAGATAGGCCCAGACCAGGTTCGCCAGCGTCAGGTGCACGAACATCACCACGCCCACCAGGCCGCCCGCGTCCGGGTTGCCGTTGTTGACGAAGTAATAGGTCGTCCCCGAAACCGCCATCGCGGTGATCAGCAGCAGCCCCAGCCCGTGCACCGCCGAGGGCAGGGGCTGCGAGGGTTCGTATTCGGGCAGGCGAAAGCGCTTGAGGCATTTGAAATACAGTTTCGTATCCTGCCACACGTCCTTCAGGCGGGCCGCCGAGAACCACGGCAACAGACGCCCCCAGGTGGTGCCCTTGTTGCGCCAGAGCACGGCGAACCAGAACAGCAGCATGAAGGCAAAAGCGGTCAACCCGCTGTATTCATGCACCTCGAAATACCAGTTGCCATTGGCGTCCGGCGCAGGTGCGACCATCACCAGGCTGGTCAGAAGCTGAAGGATCACCGCCAGCGCCAGCCCCATATGGGCAAGGCGCGTCAGACGGCTGTGGGGTTTATTCTCTGGCATAATTTATACTCCTAAAATATGCGGCGACCCGCTCGCTGGATGGGAAACGCACATATCGGGCCATCGGGTCCGATGCAGCGCGTCGCGTGGGGTAAGGTCCGCGTTTGCGGCGTAGTCAGGAGCTAACATGCAGCTCTACCCCGGCATGACGAGAAGATTGCAAAAAGGTAATGATCCGGGGGAGTGTCGGAGCGCAGTGCAGAGCCTGTCGGGGCGTCCGTCGGTCAGAGAATGGGCGCGCCCAGGCGAAAGAGGCTTTCGACGACGCGCCGCAGCGGTCCGGGGCGCGGCACGCCCCTGTGGGAGTCACGCTCCAGATCGCCGAGCCAGCCCGCCACCCGCTTTATCGTCGCCTCGTCATAGAGCGCGAGCGTCACCTCGAAATTCAGCAGCATGGACCGGACGTCGAAATTGGCGGTGCCGATCCATGCCATGTCGTCGATCACGCCCGCCTTGGCGTGCATCATGCAGCGGGGATAGCGCAGGACCGTGCAGCCGGATCTTTGCACTTCGCGCAGATAGGCGCCGCGGGCGAGATCAGCGGTCCATTGGTTCGAGCGCTCGGGCACGATGATCCGCACATCCACCCCCCGCCGCGCCGCGGTCGCCAGCGCCTGGCCGAGCGGTTCGGTGGGCAGAAAATAGGGCGTGGCGAGATGCACGCGATGCCGCGCGCGGTGGATGGCGCAGACCAGCGCGTCATGCAGCGGGTCGTCGCGCGTGTCGGGCCCCGAGGGGATGACCTGAACGGTGCAGTTCCGGCCCTCGGCGGCGGAGGCCTCGCAAAGCTGGCGTTCCTGCGAGCGGCCCGTCACGTCCCAATCGGAAGCGAAGACATCGATGAACGTCTGCACCGCCGGTCCGTGCAGATCGAAACTCAGATCGACCCAATCGGGACTTTGCAGATAGTCCTCGCCGATGTTGCGCCCGCCCGCCCACACGCGGGAAAGATCGGCGATCACCATCTTGCGGTGGTTGCGCAGGTTCAGGTGGCCATTGTCGGGCGGATGCAGGAAGGGCGAGAAAAAGCGCAGCTCGCCGCCGGCGCGCGTGAACTCGGCCAGCGCGGCGCGCGGGCGGCGCAGCGTGCCCAGCCGGTCCAGCACCAGCCGCACCGCCACGCCGCGGCGCACCGCCGCCGTCAGCGCCTGCACAAAGCTGCGCCCGGTCTCATCGTCCAGAACCATATAGAATATGATGTCGATCCGGGTGCGGGCCTGCTCGATGGTGGCGAACAGCGCCTCACGTGCGGTCTGCGCGTCTGGATGGATCTCGACCCTGTTGCCGCTCGTCGCATCCGGCAGTCCGAAGCTGGACAGCGCATCGGCGATGGCATGGTCGCGTTGTATCGCGGGGCCGCGCGGCGGGATGAAGCGGATGTTGGGAAAGCGCGACCCCTGCTTGCGAAAGCCGAGCGCCAGAAAGACCGGCAGCGCGATATAGGGCACCAGCAGGATGAACAGCACCCAGGCCGCCGCCGATTGCGGCGTGCGTCGCTGTTGCAGCACGAAAAGGATCGCGAGCCCCACGATCAATACCGAAAGCACGATCATCGCGTGCGAGGCAAGCGTGCCCGCCGTCATGTGGCTGTCCCATGGTCTGCGTTGCTGCGCGTCATGCGTCCCCCTTCGCGCGAGATGGTTCGGCGGTCGGCGAAAACAAGTCGCCCGCCGCAAGTGATGCGCGATTCACGCCGCGGGATACAGCGCGTTGAACGGCACGCAAAGGCGCGACGGCGGGCGAGGCGGCCGCGCGGGTCTGATCTGCGGAGAAGGGGCGAGAATTGTCCGTGTCGCGAGGGGTTTGCGAAAACGTCGCTTTACCTATCGTCAAGAAGAAGGGGCGCTGCCGCGCCCCCTCTCTGGATATGCTGCCTGCGCCCCCGGCGCCGATGTCTCGGCCTCGCCGGGGGCGGCGCTTTGCCCGTGGCTCAGGCGTGCATTTCGGGGGTATAGCCTGCGGCGGTGATCGCCTCTTTCACGACGGCAGCATCGCCGTCGACGCGCACCACATGGCGCGACAGGTCCACATCGACCGCGGCCCCCGGCAAACGTTCGGCAAGCGCGCTGCGGATCGCCTTTTCACAATGACCGCAGGTCATGTCGCCGACATGAAATTCCACGGCGTTTTCGCGGGTGGTCCGTTCGGCGGTCGCCTGGGTCTTGCTGCTGCATCCACACATTTTCGTAGTCTCCTGATAGGATCATTCCGGCTTCCGGGCAGAAATGGGGCTTCCTGTTGCTGTAAGGTCAAGGGGAGTTCAACGTCGAAGATTGATTTTTGCCGAAAGGAAAAAAATTCCGAATTGCGCCTTGACCTTCCAATGACTGGAACCTCTATCTGTGACGCAATCGCCATTGCCATGCGCGTGCCCGTCACGCGCGACCGAACGGAAGGACATGCCGCCATGAGTGCAGAAACGATAGCAACCGAGGAGGCGCCGCTTTCGGCGCGCATTCAGGTGGGCGGCATGTCCTGCGCATCCTGCGTGGGGCGGGTGGAACGCGCGCTGAAGGCCGTGCCGGGGGTGCGGACCGCCGAGGTCAACCTTGCCTCCGAGACCGCCAGCGTCACCTTCGACGCGCCCGCCACGCCCGCCGATTTGACCCGCGCGCTGGATCAGGCGGGTTATCCGGCGCAGGCCTCGGATCTGACGCTCGAGATCGAGGGCATGACCTGCGCGTCCTGCGTGGGGCGGGTGGAACGCGCGCTCAGGGCCGCGCCGGGGGTCGAGGATGCGCGCGTCAACCTGGCGACCGAAAGCGCCACGATCCGCTATCTGGCGGGGTCCACCTCCGCGAAGGAGCTGTCGGACATCGTCGCGGCGGCAGGCTATACCGCCCGCACCAAGACCGACGGCGCCGATGGGCAGGCCACACAGGACCGCAAGGCGCAGGAAATCGGCACGCTGAAACGGCAGCTTGTCCTGGCCGCCGTGCTGGCGTTGCCGGTGTTCTTCATGGAAATGGGGGGGCATGTGGTGCCCGCCTTCGGCACGTGGGTCGAGGCCACGCTGGGCGCGCAGGGATCGCGGCTGATCCAGTTCGTGCTGACCACGGTGGTGCTGTTCGGGCCGGGCCTGCGGTTTTACAAGACCGGCTTTCCCGCGCTGCTGAAAGGCGCGCCCGACATGAATTCGCTGGTCGCCCTGGGCACCGGCGCGGCCTATCTTTATTCGCTGGTCACGACCTTCCTGCCCGCCTTGCTGCCCGAGGCCAGCCGCAACGTCTACTATGAGGCCGCCGCCGTCATCGTGGTGCTGATCCTTTTGGGCCGTTATCTGGAGGCGCGCGCCAAGGGCCGCACCGGTGAGGCGATCCGAAAGCTGGTCGGCCTGCGCGCCAAGACCGCGCGGGTGGAGCGCGACGGCGAGATCGTGGAACTGGCGATCGACGACATCGTCGTGGGCGATGTGATCCATGTGCGCCCCGGCGAGAAGATCGCCGTCGACGGCGAACTGTTGTCGGGCAGCTCCTTCGTCGATGAAAGCATGATCACCGGAGAGCCTGTGCCGTCGGAAAAGGCCGAAGGCGCGGGTGTCGTGGGCGGCACGGTCAACGGCACCGGCAGTTTCGTGTTCCGTGCGACCAAGGTGGGCGGCGATACGATGCTGTCGCAGATCATCCGCATGGTCGAAGAGGCGCAGGGCGCCAAGCTGCCGATCCAGGGTTTGGTCGACCGCATCACCATGTATTTCGTGCCCGCCGTGCTGGCGATCGCGCTGGTGACGGTGGGCGTCTGGCTGATCTTCGGCCCCGCGCCGGTGCTGAGCCATGCGCTGGTGGCCGGGGTCGCGGTGCTGATCATTGCCTGCCCCTGCGCGATGGGGCTGGCGACGCCGACCTCGATCATGGTGGGCACCGGGCGCGCGGCCGAACTGGGTGTGCTGTTTCGCAAGGGCGACGCGCTGCAATCGTTGCAGGAGGTTGACGTCGTCGCGATGGACAAGACCGGCACCCTGACCGAGGGCCGCCCCGTGCTGACCGATTTCGAGGTGGCCGAAGGCCTGGACCGGGCCGAGGTCCTGCGCCTCGTCGCGGCGGTCGAGGACCGCTCGGAACATCCGATCGCGCAGGCCATCGTCACCGCCGCCCGCGCCGAGGGGCTGACCCTGAACGCGCCCGAGGCCTTTGAATCGCTGACCGGCCTGGGCGTGCGCGCCACCGTCGAGGGCCGCAGCATCCTGGTGGGCGCCGATCGCCTGATGGTTCAGCAAGGGGTCGCGCATGATGCGCTCGCGCCCAAGGGGGCGACCCTGGCCGCCGAAGGCAAATCGCCGCTCTACGTCGCGCTCGACGGGCGCATCGCGGCCGTGGTCGCGGTATCGGACCCGGTCAAGGCCTCGACCCCCGAGGTCATCGCGGAGCTGCACCGCCAGGGGCTGGAGGTCGCGATGATCACCGGCGACAACCGCGCCACCGCCGAGGCGGTGGCCAAGGGGCTGGGGATCGACCATGTCGTGGCCGAGGTGATGCCCGACGGCAAGGTGCGCGCGCTGGACACGCTGCGCGAGGGCGGCCGCAAGCTGGCGTTCGTGGGCGACGGCATCAACGACGCGCCCGCGCTGGCCTCGGCCGATGTGGGCGTGGCGATCGGCACCGGCACCGATATCGCCATCGAAAGCGCCGATGTGGTGTTGATGTCGGGCGATTTGCGCGGCGTGGTCAACGCCTTTACCGTCAGCCGTGCGACAATGCGCAACATCAAGCAGAACCTGTTCTGGGCCTTCGGCTATAACGTGGCGCTGATCCCGGTGGCGGCGGGGGTTCTCTACCCGGTGAACGGCACGCTGCTGTCGCCGATCCTGGCGGCGGGCGCGATGGCGCTGTCGAGCGTCTTCGTGCTGTCGAACGCGCTGCGCCTGCGCTGGGTCAAGGCAGAAGCGGCGGAAGATGCGCCCGTGGCAAGGGGCAGCGCGCAGCCGCGTACAGCCCCGGCCGAATAACGACCACGCCTTCGCTGGAAAACGACCCCTGAAATAATACCCCGCCGCAGCATGATGCCGCGGCGGGTTTTTCTTGGGGAGAGAGGCGAAAAAATCGCCGCGCGTCAGCCCGCCATCACCGCCTTGCGGTCCCAGTGGCGCAGCTTGCCGCACATCTTGGCGAATTCGCCTGCGTTGCCCGCGTCGATCTTGTGGCAGCCCCCGTCGAGCTTTTCCGCCAGCCCCACCGCCTTGAACAGCGGCATCGTCGTGTCGGTGTAGGCGATGAACTTGGCGTGGGCGAAGGCATCGCTGGCGAAATCCTGTGCGTGCTTGTCCTGCGCCAGCGTCTCGGCCATGTCGGGGCCGAAGACCATCGCCACCGCGTCGAACACCACCGAGGGGCCGCCGTTGATCTTTTCATCGCCGGATTTCAGCTTGCCGTCCGACAGGGTCGCCCCCGACACATGCGGCGCCACGATGGCGACCTTGGCGCCCGCGTCCGTGAACGCCTTTTCGATCGCGCCCACCAGGTCGGCGTCGGCCCCATTGCTGATGAACAGGCCCAGCTTGCGGCCCTCGAAGCTGTCGGGGGCGTTCTTGAGGATGCTCAGCGCATCCGAGGCCTTCAGGTCGGTGACGGGCGCGCGGGCGGCTTTGGCGGCGGGGGGCATTTCGCTAAAGCCCAGACCGTCGGCCACCGCCTTGGCCAGTTCGTCATGCACGTTCATCAGATGGCCGACGGTGCGCTGGCGGATGCGCTCCTCCTGGACTTTCGACAGCTCGAAGGTCAGCGCGTCGGCGATGTGCTTACGTTCCACCTCGGTCTGGCTGATATAGAACTGGCGCGCCTGGCTGTAGTGATCGGCAAAGGTTTCAGAGCGCACGCGCTGTTTGGTGCCGCCGGTTTCCTCGGCAAAGCTGACGAAACCCTTTTCGGGATTTTCGCGCGGCCCGCCCTCGGCGCCCCAGCTGTTGGGTTCGTAATTGGCGCGTCCCTTGGGATTGTGCATCGCCATATGCCCGTCCTGCTGGAAATGGCGCACGCCGCTTTTGGGCGAGTTGATCGGGATATGGGTGAAGTTCGGGCCACCCAGCCGTTTGATCTGCGTGTCGAGATAGGAAAAGTTGCGTCCCTGCAACAGCGGATCGTTGGTGAAATCGATGCCGCGCACGATGTTCTGCGTGCAAAAGGCCACCTGCTCGGTCTCGGCGAAGAAATTGTCGAC